>CADBAC010000472.1 GCA_902792495.1 Ruminococcus flavefaciens
ATACTATCGTATGTCAAGGAATTTCTGTGCAAGATGACGGAAAATATGTCCGCAGATTCAGTGCAAAGCCGTCAGGCGGGCTTTGTGCGGTGTTGCCTTTATGAAAGCTTTCACAAATAAGTGATTCCACGGGCCGAAAAAGACGAAAAGAAATGAAAAAAATTCTGCATTTCAGTTAGTATGTGCTAACTGCATTTATTCCACCACATCTTACGGTGGCATCATGCACATAAAACTTCACATCCGATTATACCATTTCTATTGTTGAAATGCAAGAAAATATTGCTGAACTATTGACAATCACTTATATATATGGTATAGTAAACATATGAACGATCATTCATATTTGAAAGGACAGTGACCTATGGAAAAGGATTATTCCATTCTGAACCTCGAACGTGCCAACTGCGGCGCTAAAATAGAAGAGGCCATAAGCAAGCTGGAAGGCGTGGAAATGGCCATCCTTAACTTTCCGCTCAAAAAGATCAAGGTTATAGGCGATATCTCCGATGATACGCTAAGGCGCATGAACGAGACCGCTTCAGACATTGAACCCGGTGTTGAGATAGTTCCCGTAGCCGAAAAGAAAACAAAGCAGTTCGAGATAAAGAATCTGGACTGCGCTCACTGCGGCGCAAAGATAGAAGAAGCTATCAGTCAGCTTGACGGTGTGGATTCCGCTCTGCTGAACTATCCGCTGAAAAAGCTGAAAGTTACGGGCGTTATCACGGAAGAACTGATAACCCTCATGAACAGAACAGCCAATTCTATTGAGCCGGGCGTGGAGATAACTCCCTACTCATCCCGTGAATCCCAGAGAAGAAGCAGGATCAAGGAGATAATCAAGGAGATCGACGAGGAAGCTCCCCCCACCCACAGCCACGAAGAACACGACCATGATGAACACGGCGAGCACTGTGACTGCGGTCATGATCATCACGATGACCACGACCATGAACATCATGACCACGATCATCATGAACATGATGAACACGACCACAGTAAGCCGATACACAGAAAGACATCCGAAGGCTATGAGGAATTCGAGATAACTCTCGGCGCTCATTCCCACGGTGAACACGAATACCACGGCAAGCACGAAGCTGCACAGCAGATATGCGAGGATCAGGATATCGTCGATGAGTACAAGGAGATCCTCGGAGATATGTACAACGACGAGCCTATCCCGATAAGAAAGCGTGCAGTTCCTGCCGATGAGATACCCGTAGGTAAGTACGAACTCATCCATGATGAGCACGAACATGAGCATACTCACGATCATCACGAACACGAAGAAGAGGAACTCATCCCCAAGCCTGCCGCTCACGAAAAAGAGCCTGATCTTGTATCGGAGCTTGTTTCCGAATCGGAAATGAAGTCTGCAAAGGAAGATATCCTGCCTGCCGAAGAGCATTTTTCAGAGCCATTTGCCGATATTGCAGATGAAACTGAGGAGAAAAGCGACAGCGTCCCTATCTCGCTGGCAGGACTTATCCTCGGTGCTGAGGCATTCATTGCCGCTCTCGTATGCGACAAGATCGTAGGATTCATGCCTGTTGCCATCGGACTCTACATCGCTGCGTATCTGCTTCTCGGCATAAACGTGCTGAAGGCTACAGTCCGCAATATCAAGGCAAAGAATTTCTTCAACGAGAATCTTCTCATGACCATTGCTACCATCGGTGCATTTGCACTGGGCGAATATCCCGAAGCTGTGGGAGTTATGCTTTTCTTCCGCATAGGTGAGCTTTTCGAGGACTACGCAGTAAACAAGAGCCGCAAGGCTATCACTGCCGTATCCGAACTCAAAGTCGAAGAAGCTGACGTGCTTGTGGACGGCGAATTCGTCCGCATCCCTGCTGACGAGATACAGAAAGGCGACATCCTCCGCATAAAGGTCGGTGAACGTATCGCCGCTGACGGTATCGTTGAGTCGGGCAAGTCAAGAATAGACACATCCGCTGTAAACGGTGAACCCGTTCCCGTGACTGTACGTGCAGGCGATAAGATACTCTCGGGCTGCATAAACCTGTCAGAGGGCATAACTATCCGTACTACCGCATCAGCTGACGAATCCATGATCGCTAAAATCGCCGAAGCTGTGGAAGATGCTAATAATCACAGGCGACTGGCATAAGTGGGTATATGCCGCACTGACATTTCTCGTTATCAGCTGTCCGTGTGCACTGGTACTCAGTGTGCCGCTGGCCTATTTCTCAGGAATCGGCGCTGCTTCAAAGCTGGGCATACTCTTCAAGGGCGGCAACTCCATCGAAGCCCTTGCCAAAGTCAAGGCTATTGCTTTTGATAAGACAGGCACTCTCACAAACGGCACTTTCACAGTTACTCAGGTGCAGACATTCGGTGTACTCAGCAACAGACACATTCTCAGGATATGCGGAAGCTGTGAGATAGCTTCAACTCATCCCGTAGCCGAAAGCATCGTGGCTTACTGCAAGAAGAACAAGCTGAAGCTGGGCACTCCCGAAAAGATACAGGAGATCCCCGGACGTGGAATCGAAGCCGAAGTCAGCGGAAGGACCGTTCTCTGCGGCAACGAGAAAATGATGCAGGAATACAGCGTTCCTATCCCGAAGGGACAGCCTGCCGACGGCGGAAGTGTTGTATACGTTGCTGTAAACGGCAAGGCTGAGGGACGTATCGTAGTCGCTGACACCATCAAGAAGTCAGCCGCCGAAGCCATGAAGGAACTGAACGCTATGGGCATACACACTGCTATGCTTACGGATCCATACCGCTATGCTTACAGGCGACAAGAACGAAAATGCCCGTATTGCAGGCAAGAAGATAGGCGTTGAGATCGTCAAGGGCGAGCTTCTCCCCGAGGATAAGCTTCACGCTATCGAGGAAATGCGCTCGGTATACGGCCCTGTAATGTTCATAGGCGACGGCATAAACGACGGTCCCGTGCTGGCAGGCGCTGACGTTGGAGGCGCAATGCAGACAGGTTCACATCTGGCACTTGAAGCCGCTGATGCAGTGTTCATGAACCCCGAACCTACGGCAGTTGTGAACTCAAAGAAGCTGGCAGACAAGACCCAGAGCATAGCTTATCAGAACATAGTATTTGCACTTATTATAAAGGCGGCTGTGCTTGTCCTCGGACTTCTCGGACTGCCGAGTATGTGGTTCGCAGTTTTCGCCGACTCAGGTACGGCTGTGCTGCTGATACTCAATTCTATAAGAAATCTCAGTATCAAAAGCTACAAAACAGAATAACGAAACATCTGAGATCCCGTCTGACTTAACT
>CADBAC010000473.1:0-2110 GCA_902792495.1 Ruminococcus flavefaciens
ATCAGCTCATTTCTTCATTGCTTCAAACTGTGCTCTTACTTCTTTCATTTTTCCGCAGCTCATTTTACCTTCGGGGCATTTCCCCTCAGCCACACAGGAAGGGCCTGCATGAGCGAAGATATGCGGAGCGGTTTCAAGACAAAGTCTCAGCATTTCGTTTGCCACCGCACGGATCTCCCACTGTGCACGGTTGCAGCAGCGGTGACGGAAGAAATTGAAAAGTGAACGCACATTCATAGTTACTACGATCTTAGTCTCACAGGCATTAGGCAGAAGGAAACGGGCGTCCTCGTTGGCAAGCTTTCTTGCTTTGGATAAAGCTTGTTTTTCGTCCATGCCGTCAGCCATAAGATCGGCTTTATGTTTATCGGTAAGCATATCAGCGATCTTTCCGTAACTTGCGGTTATCTCGTCCATTATCCTGTCGAACTCTTCCTTTGCTTCGGGGAGAGCGTCGATCTCAGGTGGAGTAATGAACTCAAAACCATTCTCGTTGACATATCGCTGGCTTTTCTGAGAGTAGGAAGCGATCCTGTGGCGGACCAGCTGGTGGGAACAGGCACGGGATATACCTTCGATACCAAAGGTAAAGCTTACGTGTTCCAGAACACTTTCGTGTCCGATGGATACGATCATATCAATGAAGCTGTCGACCTTATCCTCTGTAAGACCGTCCCTGAGAGTTCCGATATCACTGCTGGAATAGCAGAGTTTAGCAGCTGTAGCTGCAAGTTTTTCGGGTTCGGGAGTGTGAGCAATAAGTTCGACCTTCATAAATATACACCTCTATCAGATAAACATATACAATTATTTTATCATTTTTATAAGATAAAGTCAAGGCAAAATCCGTAATTAGAGATAAAAATATTCAAAAAGTGACAGAATGATAAAAATTTTCGATTTGCTATGGACAAATCAAAAAAAATATAGTATAATAATACAGTATCTGAAAACTAATAATGCTCCGCAACCTTATATACATATTATAATTTCATTGAATTTGCGGATAAGCAGAAAATATCGGAGGAATTTACAAATGAATAAACTTTACAGGTTTGCTGCCGCAGCTGCTGCAATGGCTTTAGCTGCTTCAACCGCAAGCTGCAGCTCACCAAAGGCTATCACTTTCGGAAACGGTACAAAGACTGCAATGACTATCGACGGTTATGATGTCCCCGCAGGCGTTTTCATTTATAATGAGTTATATGCTTATAATAACGCATCATATACTTTATATTCCAAAAACGGCGAATATCCTACTGTAGAGGATGTCAAGAAGGCTAATATAGATTCTCTTGACGCTACAGACTGGATCCAGAATACAGCTGTTGACTTCTGCAAGGACTTCGTTGCTACCGAAAAGGAATTTGAGAAGATCGGCGGTCAGCTTACTGATGAGCAGCTTCAGGAGATAAAGGACGGCGTGGAGCAGCAGCTTAATAATACTCTCTTTACCGATAATGGAGTAGGTGAGGAGTCCATAAGAGCTATCCTTACCAATTCATATAAGCAGAATGTCGTTTTTGAGCATTATTACGGAATCGACGCTGAAGACGGATGTTCAGAGGATGAACTGAAGCAGTATTTCATTGACAGAACTGCAAGAATCAAATATTTCTCGGTAAGCTTTACAGATGATGACGGAGAAGCAGTCAGCGATGATGAAAAGCGTGAGCTTACAAAGCTTGTTGACGGCTATATCAAGGAGATCAACTCCGCAAAGACAAACGAGAAGAAAATGGCTAAGTTTGACGAAGTCAAGGATAAGTACGAGGAGTACAAGGCTAAGAAGGCCGAGGAAGCAGCTGCTGCTGAGGCAGAGGAGAACGGTGAGGAAGCAACAACTACCACAACCACTACTACAACTTCTGCTGACAGCGAGGTTACTACAACAACAGCTGATCCGTTCGCAAATGAAGTTACTCTTACAAAGATGACTACAACTACTACCGAAAAGAGCGATGATGATTCAGCTGAGACAACAACTACTACAGCCGCTGACGACAGTGCAGACGATTATCAGAAGACTCTTCAGGCTTACAATGATTACGTATTCAACGACCTCAAGGAATATACAGCTGAGAAGTATCAGTACGACGAGAACACTGTT
>CADBAC010000473.1:2118-3583 GCA_902792495.1 Ruminococcus flavefaciens
TTTATGTTATCATAAAGGGCGATATCAAGGAGCGTATGACTGATGATGATATGTGGTCTGAGGACAGCATTGATTCACTTATTTCCGAGCGCTACTACAGCGATTTCACAGACAGAATGAAGAAGATCGCAGAGGGAATGACTCCTCAGAAGAATGAATCAGCATTCAGACGCTTCTCACCATTCAAGTTAAATCTTGAAAACGTATAATAATACAGAGGACATTCCCGATCGGGAATGTCCTCTTTTTATTTGAAAAGCCCCTGACAGGCGCTCTACTCAAGCTGAGAAAACCTGTAGTTTTGCTCAGAGCGCCCTATCAGGGGCATTTGTAATATCATCTGTTTCGTGCGATCTGTAATCTTACGTCTTCGCCGTGGAATTCGAGGCAACTGTATGCGGAAACGATCCTTGATACGACTCTTTCATCGTACCTGCGTGATATTCCCGCAAAGTCCAGATTCGTGCTTATTATCGTAGGTCTGCTGCAATTCAATCTGGTGTTGAGGATATTATAAATAGTAGCATTATAGAACGGTGTCTCATACTCTGTACCGAGGTCATCAAGGATGAGAAGTTCTGTTTCCATAACAAGATCTATCATCTCTGAGGTATGTTCTCTGCTGAAATGTTCCTTCTCTATGCTTCTGAGGATGTTGATAACAGAATCATAAATTACGCTGTAGCCTTTTTCAAGCACTGTATTTGCTATTGCGAGAGAAAGGTGAGTTTTTCCCAGTCCTGTGCGTCCGAACATGAAGATGCTTCCTGAATCGGGAGTAAAAGTTGAAGCGTACTGATGAGTGAACTCCAGTATCTTTTTCATAGTCTGGTAGTCCTCGCCCTGATAATAGGTGAGACTGAAAGTGTCAAAACTCGAAAGTTTCAGCTGTGCGCTTTTATTGAGTTCATCAGCTGAAAGTTTGCCGCAAAGTCTGTTGAAGCATGAACAGAATTTCGAGCCGTTATAGCCTGTATCACAGCAAATGGGGCAGTTGTAGCGGATGTCAAGATAGTCTTCGGGATAACCGTTTGCGGCAAGTATTTTCCGGGACATTTCCTGTGCTCCCAGGTTATACTGTCTCAGCTGTTCTATTTTTTTTGCTACGTCGGGAGAGTTTTTATCAGAAATAATTCTGATGAGTTCTTTTCCCGTATTATAGAGGACCTCGTTTATCTCCCTGATCTGAGGAACTTTTTGGTTTATCTCAGTGATACGTGCTTCGTTTTCACTGATAGCACGCATACGGCGGTTAGTCATGATCGCCTGAGCTTTGTCAAATATTTCGCTTTCCATTTACATATCCTCTCAGAATTTATTGATTACAACTTTATACTTATCTACATCAGGATCGCTGACAGGCTTTGCAGCCTTTTTCTTGCTGCTGCGGTAGTCACTTTCAGCTTCACGGACCTGCTGAACAGACATATATCCGCTGTCGCACCATGAAAGGAGAATCTTGTTT
>CADBAC010000474.1 GCA_902792495.1 Ruminococcus flavefaciens
TGCATTCCCATGTCTGCGATATGCTTGAGGGATTTTTTCAAAAGTCCCCTTGGGTCGCCTATGAACGGCTCTCCGTCGGAATCCGTAGGATTGGCTTCAAGGTAATTTTCGATAACATCGAAATACTGGTCAAGAGTTTTTATCTTAGGATATCCTGCCCATTCCAGCACCTTGACCTGAAGCCAGAAAGCTTCTCCGTTGTGGATGGGGTCAACGTCTTTCATATAGGTAGACGAGAATAGAGGGATATAGTATATATGTCCGTCATCAGCACGCACTCTTTCCCATTCGCTGTCAGTGCAGAGGTTCTTTATATTCGGGTAATTATCCCAGTAATTATCAAGAGGGATGAAGCTGCCTTCCTTTATCAGTTTCTGGCAGTTTTCAGCATCAGGTGAAATGAAATCGGGATATTTGTCAGAGATCATCATATCGCTGAATATCTTGTTGATATCGTCCTGATCTTCCAGCCAGGTCTGCTTTATGTAAGCACCTGTTTTTTCAGCTATGATCTTCTGTATTTCATTATTATCGGAAATGCCGTTATTACGTGCAGCGAAGAAACCGGTGAATTCTCTTATCTGTTTTCCGTCAGTTTCTGATTTCTTTCCGGTGCAGCCGACAGATGTCAGCAGGAACAAAGCGGATGAAATGAAAGCAGCGGTTTTTTTCATTTTCATACTATTTCACCTTCTCTTTCTGATACTTGATCTTAAATGTGATTCTTAAACTGTCTCTGTCTTTTATTTCTGCGTCAGCATTCTCACCGAGGCAGTGTTTTAATCTTAGATAAGGATTGATCCTGCTGCTTCTGTCGAAGGAATACTCATCGCTTATGCCGTTTTCTTCAAAAATAGCATGGAGTTTGAGGGTGTCAGCGGATTTAGGTGCGGTATCGCTTACAAAGCTTATCAGCGCTTCCTGTCCCTCATTGTCAAGTTCTATGCTTATACCGCTGAATGTCCTGAAAATATCATCGGCAATAAGAAGGATAGAATATGCAGGAACAGATATTTTTTCACAGTCATTTATTGCTCCGCTTATTCCGATATCATTCAGTTCAGCGAACTTTTCAAGCTGTTCTATCTCAGAAGCGAGAGGAACATACTCATCGCTGATATTTCTGTTGAATTCGGGATGATCTTTTATAACAGCAAGTTCTGCATCAAGGCGCATAGCAGTAGCATAGAGGGAATTATAATCTGAACTTTTCTGCATCAGAGTATCACTGCTTATCTTGTATTCGCTTCCTTTGAGTTTTAGCCTTTCCGACATCGAACAGCAGATATCCAGCAGAGTGCCGATCTCATCCTTTCCGTTTTCGCCCTTGACCAGAGAGGGAGTGTTCCCTGATCTATTGAAGTCATCCTCAGCCATTCTTACTCGTTTCTTAATACTGTGACTCATAAGGTAGCCTGCGGCTATTACGACCAGCACAACGATACCGAGAGTGACCAGCAGAAGCTTATTGACCAGTACAAGGTCTCTGAATCCGTTTTTGTTTGCACGGGAGTAATACTCTATATCGGCTGAGTAATAATTTCTGGTAATACAGTCAAACTCAGGAGTGATTATGATATCGTCAGCATCAGCCGAGCTCATTTCCTCGTTGCTGCTGTAGATGAGAGTGCTTCCGCTCATGAGATAAAGATCGCCGTCAAATCCGAGATTTTCAAAATTCTGTATGAGAGCGCTTTTGTTTATCTCCATACAAAGATAGCTTTCACCTGTATCAAGGCTGATATAGTCCAGCTTTCTTGCGAGGGTAAGTGAAGCGGTATCAGGATCAATACAGAGGATAGTGGATTTATTGAGCTTCTGGAAGCATTTGTACCAATATTCGTTTTTAGCGGCATCAAGCTTTTTCAGATTACCGCCTGTAAGCACGGTCGGGTTTTCAGTATAGATGGTACATCCTCTTACAACATTTGAGTCAGCCAGACGCATTGCGGTATTCTGCTGAAGAGGGTAATATGCTTCGTAATACTCGGATGACGAAGCATATCTTTTATTGAGAAATGTATAGATCGTTTCGTTGGAGTAGATATTTTTAGCAAGTGCCACAGCACTGTCAACAGCCATTTCTGTTATCTGTTCCGATGC
>CADBAC010000475.1 GCA_902792495.1 Ruminococcus flavefaciens
GCGTCCATAGCAGGGATTCCGATGACATTTTCCACTTCGCTGCAAACTCTATCGGGATCGGCAGAAGGAAGGTCTATCTTGTTAACGACAGGCACAACTTCAAGATCGTGCTCGATAGCGAGATAAGTGTTTGCAAGGGTCTGGGCTTCGATGCCCTGAGAAGCGTCAACGACAAGTATCGCTCCCTCACAGGCAGCAAGTGAACGTGAAACCTCATAGTTGAAGTCAACGTGGCCGGGAGTATCTATCAGGTTGAAGATGTAGTCCTCGCCGTCCTGAGCGGTATATTTCAGACGTACCGCACGGGCTTTTATGGTGATTCCACGCTCTCGCTCGATATCCATATTATCAAGGAGCTGATCCTCCATGTCACGGATGGCAACAGTTTCTGTCTTTTCAAGGATACGGTCGGCAAGTGTGGATTTACCGTGGTCTATATGAGCTATAATGCAGAAATTTCTAATTTTTTCGTTAGCCAAAGCTTTACCTCTTTTCTGTGCTCGGCGCACAATATATCAATATAAGTATAACAGAAAACGAGAGATTTGTAAAGACCAAAGGGAAATAAAAAAGGATACTTATTGACTTTTTTCCTTAAAATGGTATAATATCATTATAAAAATTGATTATTGATAGCCTGTTTGATGCGGTTATCGGTAAGGAACGGAGTTGCATATGAGATTTGACAGTAAAGAAGAGTACATGAGCAAGATCAGACGTGTTGTTATTTCCGAAGAGGAAATAAAGCAGAAACTGAAAGAAGCCGGAAAATACATTGATTCAATTTATGACGGCAGACCTGTGCTCCTTGTAAGCATTCTCAAGGGCGCTTTTGTGTTTATGGCGGATGTTGCAAGAGAAGTCACAGTTCCCTGTGAGATAAGCTTCATGGCGGCAAAAAGCTACTTTGAAGGCACTGAGTCCTCGGGAAATGTGGAGATAACCATGGACCTGAAACAGGATATCAGCAAGTATCATGTAGTCATTGTTGAGGATATCATCGACACAGGCAGAACGCTCCACACTTTGCTGAAACTGCTGAAAGTCCGTGAACCTCTTTCACTTCACGTTGTAACGCTCCTTGACAAGCCCGACAGGAGAGTGGTCGAGCTTAAAGCAGACCTTTCACTTTTTACGATCCCCGATTATTTCGTTATCGGATACGGTCTCGATTACGATGAATACTACAGAAATCTTCCGTATATTGCGGAATACGACAATGAGAAAGGGGAGTGAACGCAATGCTTGAGAAGTTATTCAGACTGAAAGACAACAAGACAAATGTGAAAACCGAAATTATGGCAGGTATCACTACATTCATGACAATGGCTTATATACTTGCCGTAAACCCCAATGTTCTTTCATCAACGGGAATGGACAGCACAGCCGTTCTTCTGGCGACCTGTCTGGCATCGTTCATAGGCACAGCCTGCATGGCATTCATGGCAAATCTGCCGTTCGCTCTTTCCGCAGGCATGGGACTGAATGCGTTCATGGCTTACACGGTGTGCGGAATATACGGCTATCCGTGGCAGGCAGCACTCCTTGCGGTGTTCATAGAAGGCGTGATATTCATCATCCTCTCGCTGACGAAAGTTCGTGAAGCGATCTTCAATGCCATACCGCTGACTCTGAAAAAAGCGGTATCAGTCGGCATCGGTCTTTTCATTGCCTTTATCGGACTTCAGAATGCAGGACTTGCGGTCGATTCAGCTACTCTGGTATCGCTTGTAAACTTCCGTGAGAACTTCAGCACTTCGGGTATATGTGCACTTCTTGCCATAATCGGAATGTTCATAACAGCCATACTCTACATTAAAAAGGTCAAGGGATCAATGCTTATCGGTATTTTCGGTACATGGATACTTGGCATCATTTGTCAGGCTGTGGGACTTTATGTTCCTGACAACGAAAGCTTCTTCTCACTGCTTCCCGAGTTCAGAATGACTGATTTCTCAAAGCTGGGCGAGACATTCGGACAGTGCTTCAATGTGGATTTTGACGCTGTGGGAATTTTCAACTTTATCGTAATAATCTTCTCGTTCCTTTTCGTTGACCTTTTCGACACTCTCGGAACTCTCATCGG
>CADBAC010000476.1 GCA_902792495.1 Ruminococcus flavefaciens
GCGGCGTTCCCTACAAACTAAAGCTCCCCATACGGGGAGCTTCAAGAGGCTCAAAAAAGTTGATATTTTCCTATAATATCAGGGCGCTTTCCGAGTGCCCCTGATATAATAAATCTCAAAAATGATTTTTCAGCTTTGCTTATTCTTTTGTGACGATAACTCCGCCTGTTTTCCAGATACTGTTTTCGGGGACTACTCCTCTTACACAGCTTGTGGGGTAGATATTGGAGTTTCTGCCGATAACTGTACCGGGGTTGAGTACGCTGTTGCAGCCTACTTCAACGAAATCGCCCAGCATTGCGCCGATCTTCTTTATGCCTGTCTCCATCTTGTCATCGCCGTCCTTGACTACAACGTTTGTCTTGTCTGACTTGACGTTCGATGTGATGGAACCTGCGCCCATATGTGACTTGTATCCGAGAATACTGTCGCCTACGTAATTATAATGGGGAGTCTGAACGTTATCGAAAAGAATGACATTTTTAAGTTCAACAGAATTTCCTACCACGCAGTTCTTGCCAACAAGTGCGCTTCCTCTTATGAATGCGCCGTGTCTTACTTCGGTCTCTGCGCCTATGATACACGGTGCGCCCAGGTATGCTGTGGGGAATACCTTTGCTGTTTTATGCACCCAAACGTTCTCGGAAGGATTGTCGTACTCATCGGGGCTGAGAGTTTTTCCCAGGCTGATTATGAAATCGCTGATGCCTTTCAGCGCCTCCCATGGATAAGTAAATCCTTCGAGGTATTCCTTTGCGTCTGTGTGGGAAAGATCGTAAAGATCTGATATTCTGACATTGTTCATATAACCAATCTCCTGTTTATCTTAGATAATATTATAGGTTTTATTATAAGCCAATTCCATCAAATTGTCAATAATAATCCGTGATTTTTCACAAATCCGACATTTTGCTTTACTTTCACGTCTGTTTGTGGTAAAATAGAATTGTTGTGACGCTCCTTTTACGGAGCAATATTATTTCTGATGAATTGGAAGTGTTATATAATGGGCAGTAAATTCAATGAACTGCTGAAGAATCCCAAATTCCGTAATTTCCTGCGAAGTCCCGAACTTGCCATGCTTATGCTGGTCTTCGCTTCTATCGGCATAATTTGGTTCTCTACTCTTAAAGGCAACGATATCCCCGACAACAGGACTGTTCCCGCAGTTGTGGATGCCAGTGAGCTGAATAATCAACCGCTCGCTTCAACAACAGCGGTCACCACCTCAAAGCGCACAACTTCTGCCGCAACCACCACAGAAGAAACAACTACCGAAACTACCACGGAGGAGACAACTACTACCGAGGCAGCTACCACAGCTTCTGCGGAAACTACAGCAGCTTCTGCTGACGCAGCAGAGTCCGCTTCATCCGAATCAAAGCACGACAATGAGGAGCGTGCAAAAGTGCCAAGCGGAAATATCTCCCAGTACATAAGCGCAGGCACATCTCCTAACAGTGACTTCTACCAGCAGAGACTTGCCGTTGCCGGCGACTCTATCGCTTACGGATTCAACGCTTACGGATTTGTCCCGTATGAAAGAAATATGGCTCAGGAATCCGTTTCCATGTGGAATCTTGACTACTTCACTTTCTGCGGCGGCTATGGCCTTGTTGATGCGGTATCCTATGTATCACCAAAGCTTCTCTATATGTCGCTGGGAATGAACGATGTCAATATGAACGATTCCAACGCATTCGCCTCAAAGTACAAGAGTGTCATCGAGCAGATAATGACAAGATGCCCTGACACAAACATAGTCGTTGCAGGTATCACTCCTATCGGCTACGAAAGCAGTTTTACCTCCAACGAAAGGATAAGAGAGTACAATTCCGCTCTTGAAAATGCTGTTAACAGCATAGGAAGTTCAAAGGTCTACTATTTTGACGCATACTCAGTTGTCAGTGACGAATACGGTATGCTGAGATACGACTGCTCAGGCGGTGACGGAATACACCTCCAGACACACTGCTACAGCGATTTTCTCAGTACGCTGTTCAACTTCCTTGACGACACAAGCGTAAAGGAACAGATCGAAAAATCAGAAAGATAAAGTTAAAGCCTGAATAAGCATTCCGCTTAC
>CADBAC010000477.1 GCA_902792495.1 Ruminococcus flavefaciens
CTCACATTTCGAGAATTGTCAATATGTAAAAATGAAATAATTTCACAGCGTTCTTTTTCTGTTCCTTATCGCAGCCATTGCGTCCAGATCGCCATGTTTTATTTCATGTTCAAGTGCGGAGATAATACTGTCCTTGCGTTTCAGGAAGTCCGGGCCTGTCAGATTTTTTCCGGATACCGTATGGTGTGTGATGAACGAGCAGTCACAGGTCAGGTTCTCCACAAAGGTTTTCAGTTCAATGAGCATCTCCTTTTCGGAAAGCGGATCAAACTCCCCTCTCTGCGCTTCTTCCATAAGCGGAGTGCCGGGAAACAGCGTCAGACCGCCTGTGCCGACAATCATCGGCTTGCACTGACTGAATATCTTTGCGGAGTTGACAGCGTGGTCGTGACTGTGTTCTCTGCCTGCCACACCATTGAGAAAAGTCATCCAGTAGTCGATGCCTGCTTCTTCCAGCTTGCGACATTGCTCCAGTATATCTGCGGAAGTATAGTCCTTGTTGATACGCTCCAGAGTCCAGTCGTCGCTGCTTTCGATACCGTGGGATATTTCACGAAGTCCCATTTCTTTCAGGCTTTTAAGCCGTTCTACGCTCTTATTGCGAATGTCGGTCACTCTGGTCGCCGCATAGATGTACTCCTTTTTCGGAAGATAGCGGTTTATAATTTCAAGTATGGGTGCCAGCTTGTCATAAGTAAGCGCAAGCGGATTTGCTTTTGCCTTGTCGTTCGGGTATCTTGCATGGAGCGCCCTATCAGGGGAAAAATTCTATTAAAAGTCTTTGGAAAGGGGTACGGGGCGACTCCCCACAGTGTGGGGAGATGTCCGAAGGACAGAGGGAACAGACACCTGTTTGGTGGAACCTTTCCTCAGAAAGATTTCCCCCGATAAATACATATAAAGTTGCCATATGAGTATCACAGTTAATCGGAAGTTTTTGGTTATACTTCGATATGATAGATAGCGGCATCCGCTGTTTCACCTGTAAGTTTCCGAACAGCCTCGATATAGGCGTCAAGCTGTTCTTTATACTTTTGATTCAGATCGTTCATTTCCGCATTGGTCTTGTAGTCAATAATATGCCATTTTCCGTCTTTTTTGTACAGCAGATCAATGATACCGTGCCAGAGTTCATCATCTTTCTTATAGCAGAAAGGAACTTCACAATGCACTTCCTCCGCATTTTTCAGCAGTGAAATAATGTCGGGATCCACACCGGAAACCTGAGCATATCCGCCGTTGTAAATCCTATCATAAACGCCTTCAAGCAGTTTTGAATAATCATCGGTAACGTCCATATCATTGATGATATTCTTTATAAGCATATTCTTGTCAGGCTTGATTTTCGCCGAAACTACGCACTCCATCAGCTTATGCACCATAGTTCCCACAAGTGCCGCATCTGTACGGATCTCCTTTTTGCGGACCTCATTGTCAGTGCCGTCCTCGTAGTCATCCTCGGACTGAATACGAGTTTTGACTTTGATCTGACTCGGGCGGATTATGGTATAAGTTGCAATATCGGAATCCGATTTTTCAAAGACATTTTCACTTGCATAGAGCTCTTCCGCAAATACAATTTCCCGCTCAGCAGCATCTTCTTTATATGCTGACGGAATATCCTCAAACACATCTCCCTGCGCATTGTCGGCAATGTACTCCCACGGATTGGTTTTAGCTTTTTCACCTTTGTCATTTCGTCTTTCGGGAGCAATAAGAACCGCTTTTGCACGGGTTGCGGCAACATAAAGCAGGCGCTTGAATTCCGCATTTTCAGCCATTTTTTCGATCTCTTTCTGTTCTTCGTAATGAGATGTATTAAATAATGAATATGAGTCTTTGCAATCAAAAATATAGCTTTTTACCGAATCGTCACTGTACACAACCGACTGGTTCGGCGACTGCTCTTTTTTCCCCTTCATACCGGCAAGAATAACGATGTTTGCTTCAAGTCCCTTGACCTTATGAAGATTTGCGATGTGAACAGTATTTTCAGACTTTTCAAAGCTGAGACAGCGCTCTTTATCGGATTTTGTGATAAGATCATTCAGCATATCCGCACCGTCCTGAATAGTTATGATC
>CADBAC010000478.1 GCA_902792495.1 Ruminococcus flavefaciens
CATTATCCAAAGCTCCATATTGAGAATGTCATTATCCTTCTTGCCTATAACAACGGATACAACACCGTTATCGCCGAATTTGTCAATAAGCTTTCCGTAAAGGCGGATGTATTCGCTGCTGTTGAATACCTCCTCCATCTCGGTAGCCGTATAGCGCTTTGTAGTAACATTGAACTGATTGCTCTTGTTTGTAAGCTGTGTTATGCGCTGGAGATATACCGGAATGAAATCATCTATAACAGCCGTCATTTCAAGACTGCGGAGATAATCGTTATAATCCGTGAATGCAGACTGCTGAGCGGCTCTCTGCGCATTCGCCTTGTACATCTCATTTCGTTTGAGGTCGTCATCACTGAAATTTGTTACTTCAAAATAGCCGTTCCTGTCTATGGTCGTGATATAATTTTCAACGCTGTCCATCACCGGTGCGCTTACTCCCGGTATCTGAGCCTGTACTATTGCTCTTTCGGCAGGATTGTCGTCAACAAAAACAATGGAATCGGGGAGTATATTCAGCTCGTTTGCCGTTTCGATAATATTCCTGTCCTTGTTCTCCCAGTTTGCTTTTATGATTATGAAATCATCCGGTCTGAGCGCGCCCTCCGGATGTTCAAGACCTGCTATAGCGTTCTCATGGTCGTTCTTTGAGCATACTGTCAGGATTATACCGAGAGATTTCAGGGACTTTATATAGCTCTGAAATTCATAGTATGACTGTGCAACGCCTGTTTCCTGACCTATCTGTATTCCGTCAACGCCGTCATCACCTACAACACCGCCCCAGAGAGTATTGTCAAGGTCGAGTGCAAGCGCCTTTTTGTTCCTGCCGAAAACCGACTTTACGATATTTGCAAGGTTGAATGAAAATTCGGGTATAGCGTCAACGCACATAGCATATTTATACATATTCCAGTATGAAGGGTCGCTCCACGCTTTGAGTCCGTATGAAGCGGATATGAAATTGATATCGTTTATATAGAAGCCCTGAGTTTTGTCGGCATATTCATAGAACTTATTGTTAAGTCTTGTAAGATAGTTTGAGCGTCCTCTGTAGTCACTGCAGTCCTTGTTTCCCATTATGCGGTAAAACGGCATTTCAAAGTTATTCTGTATTACAGGACAGTGATAGGTATCGGCTATCTTCTGCCACATCTGCTCAAACTTTTTATATTCGTTTTCCAGCATTGAGTTTACTTCATCCTTGGACATTGAGGTGTCGGGATATGCGCTTACATTCCTGTTTGTTGTATGGATAAATACAAGGTCGGGCTTGAAATCAAGAAGCTCCTGACTCGGAAACATAGCGTCCTGCCAGTACTGAGCATATTCCGACTGATAGAATTCAGCCTCGATACCGTTGTTCAGCAGAAAGAGGTCAAGATACACAACTATATCGTTGGTCGTGGAACCGCCGAAAACTGCTATTTTCTTTTTAAGTCTTTTAGTCCCGTCTGCAAGAAGGGTACGCTTTATAGACTTGCGCTTTTTGATTATATATTCGCTGTCAAAGGGATATTCCAGCTCTTTCATTATACCTCTCCTTTTCTGTATAATTCAATCGGCAGACTTTCGCCTGCCGATCTGAAATTACTCTTCGGGTTTATATCCGTCGATTATTTCCTGACCCTCATTCTGAGTTATGAGTGTCATAAGATTATCTGCGTTGCCGCCGAATGCCGAATACGTTACCATTGTGAAAAGCACATCCGTTATTCCCATCTTATTGATGAAGTCAACAAGATTTACGTTGAAGTAACGCATATCGACAATATATATCTCCTCAAAGCTGTTCATGTAAAATCCCGGCTCTGCATTGCCGTAGCTGTCCTTTATTACGATAAGCTTTCTGCCGTTCTTTACATTTGTTCTTACCTTTACTACCTGCTCATCACCGCCGAAGAAGGTAAGATAAGCATTGCTCTGCGGGTCGCCTACCTGCTTGAAGTATGAGCCTGTATAGTCATAGTTGAATGAAGTATCATAGAAGTCTGTCTTGACCTCAGAATAGTTATCGGGAACATAGTAAATGAAGTCTTCCGGGTCGTTCTTGATGTTTATATCTCCGCCATAGA
>CADBAC010000479.1 GCA_902792495.1 Ruminococcus flavefaciens
TTTTTGACGGGCATTTCGCTTTTCTGTTATTGACTTGCTGTGTTTTTATTTTTCGATATTTGAAAAGTAAGCGTCAGATACCCTTACGATCGATAGTCGATAGTCGTTCATATGAACTTGACAAAAGTAATAATAACGCAAACACTAATACTGAGTCACAGAGTGCAACAGAAGCCCCTGCGGTGCAGACCGAAGCTCCTGTTCAGCAGACTACTCCACCTGTTCAGCAAACTGAGCCTGCAACACAGAGCGTTCCTGAAAATTCTGAAAATCCTTCAAATGGTGGCGGCAATATGTGGTGTTTGTTTCGTTGCACTATTGAATGAAATGGTGTAACATATAATGATAATACCGAGATTAATGCGTCCGCATACACACAGGATAAGTATATCGGTAAAGTCAGTGATTTTAAGGGTGAATACAAGGATTCGATCAATTACCTTATCCATCCCGACGACAGCGTTTATACAACAAAAGAAAATCCTTATGTTCTACTTGTTGTGAAGGCTGAGCCTTTCCCGTTCTATGGTTCTGTAATAGCAATGACAAATCCAGCTTTCTTAGATGGCGTTGTATATAGACCGCATACTGAAGATGTACCTTATGAGGACATTCAGGTATGGAATTAAGCTATAATGTCAGTTTTCAGGCAATCTACTACTGTTTTGATACTCTAAGCAAATGAATACACAGGCAACAGGCACGGAGAACGCTCTCCGTGCCTTGTTTGTTTTAAGAGGATAGTTTTCCCCATAACCGTCACAGACTGCTCTGAGGGACATTTCCGTTCGTCTGAGGGCAAAGCAAAAGGCTCTGCATTTCTGCAAAGCCTCTATGCTGATTATTCGTCCTCGTCCGAACACTCCGATAGCCCATGTATGAGCTGAATGTAAACGCATTCTGCTCGGTCACGTTCTTCGCCCTCGGCGGTCATCATCATTTCAAGGAAATACGCCTTTGCCTGTTCGTAGTCGGTCCAGACCTCACGCTTGCCGTTATAGACAGTCGTGACCTTGCGTGTTCTCGGCATAGCCAATTCAGGTATTTTCAACATAACAGCACCTCCAAAAATGTATTGTAGCTATATTATACTCCGCATCATTTCCATAGTCCAGCATATCGGAAGAATTGTAATAATCTTTGTGCAGGGCGCAGCAATATCGCAGATTTTCTCAGTGCAATGCGCTGTATTATTCAAGGTCATTCCTCTTTCTTTTCTGCTGCTGATCTCGGCTCTGCTCCTGACGGAGATACTGCTCGATCTCTCTCGCAGCCTGCGATAGTTCTTCTGCTTTCAGCTTGGCGGCATTGTATTCTCCATTTTTCTGTTCTCGCTTTGCAGTAAGTTCACCAATATGCTGTTCTATCTTTTCAGCAGTCGGAGTATGACCGCTGGGATACCATTTGAGCATCTTTTGATTGAGTTCATGGTATTGTTCGAGAAAACTGCAATTAGCCTTTTTGTACTTTTCCTGTTTCCGCCCGCTGAGAGATTTGTATTCCGTAAAATACGGTCTGACTTCTCGGAGTTTTCTGAGTGTCTCAGCTTGTGCTTCACACTCCCTGATCTCATCTGCCATGTGGTTAAGTTCCTGAACAAGTGCAGTCCTGACAGCGTATGCAGAAATGGCAGCTTTCTTTGCTTCGTCAACGGTCACGCCGTACTTGGTCAGAATGTTCAATGCCTTGCTCGTGAGCTTCATGTTCTCACGGTCAATGGCATCACGGACAAACTTGTTTTCTTCAGCCTTTGGAGTGATAACCCTGACCTTTGTTCTTGGCACATATATCATACCGCCGATGTACTGTGCGATACGCCCTTTGATCTGCTCAGTCTCATAATACCAGCCCAGCGTTTTTGCCCTCGTAAATTTTGCACGGGGGTTATGTTCTTTCTGCTCCGCAAGCATAAATTTCAGGTCGATCTTATGGTCAGGATTGTACTCAACGAGTATTCCGTATTCGGCGCATTTCGCAAGAAAGTCATCGAAGTCCTCGCTGACCTTGACTACCTGATCTATCGCATATTTCAGCTTTGCTTTCCACGAAAGTCCCTGACGGTTCATATCCC
>CADBAC010000480.1 GCA_902792495.1 Ruminococcus flavefaciens
AAGGAGGTTTGTGATGCTGGCAGTATGTTATCCGAGGTGCGGCACCTGTAAAAAAGCCGTTAAGTGGCTTGAAGACAATAACATAGAATATACATACAGGGATATAAAGCTCAACAATCCGAGTGAAGAGGAGCTCAGAAAGTGGCACGCGATGAGCGGTCTGCCGCTGAAAAAGTTCTTCAATACGAGCGGTATGCTTTATAAGGATATGAAGCTTAAAGACAAGCTTCCGGAAATGAGCGAAGATGAGATGTTCGGTCTGCTCGCGAGCGATGGTCTGCTGGTAAAGAGACCTATCGCTGTTGCAGATGATAAGGTTCTCGTCGGTTTCAGGGAAGCTGAATGGGAAGCATTGTTTAAATAGCTCATTTGCGGGACCTGAATAAATAATCAGAAAAAGACCGCCCTGACGGGCGGTCTTCATGTTTCGCTGTATTAAAGCTTACTTCCAGCAGTCTACCTTGTCATCAGACAGTCCAATGGAAGCTGCCTTGAAGTGAGGTGCCTTGCCTTCTTTCTTCTGCTTTGTGTAGTCGTCAAGAGCCTTGACTGCAACTCCGCCGAGGATAGCGATGGTAGGAATGTTGCATACTACCATGAGTCCCTGGAACATGTCAGCTGTATCCCATACGAGACCTGCGCTGGAGATAGCTCCGAGGAATACGAGGATAATAGCGATAACTCTGAAGATAGTTACCTCTGTCTTTGTCATGTCTCTCTTGAGGATGAATGCAAAGCAGCCTTCACAGTATGAATAGTTACCGATCAGCGTGGTGAATGCGAACAGTGTCATCGAGATAGCGATGAAGACCGGTCCGAAACCGCCGAGCGATGTGTGGAGGCATGTCTGTACATAGCCTGCAGCATTTGCTCCGCCGTCCTCGAGTACGAAGTCAGCAGGATTTACTGACATTGTGGACAGGCACATGAATGCTGTTGCAGAGCAGATCAGCAGTGTGTCGATGAATACGGACAGTGTCTGTACGAGACCCTGCTTAACCGGGTGTACAACGTCAGCCTTAGCAGCAGCGTTAGGAGCAGAACCCATACCAGCTTCGTTGGAGTAAAGACCTCTCTTGAGTCCCCACATGATTACCGATCCGGTGAATCCTCCGAAGATTGCAGGGAAGTCGAAAGCTGTGCTGAAGATCAGTCCGAACATTGCTCCGAAGTTCTTTGCGTTAAGAACGAGGACAACGAGTGAAATCGCAACGTAGAGAACTCCCATAACAGGGACGAGGAATCCGGTTACGTCTGTCAGTTTCTTTGCTCCTCCGAGAATTGTAGCAGCAAAGAATACAGCGAGGATAACGCCGATTACCATCGGAGTCGACTTTTCGTTATAGAAGCTGAAAGTTGCGAATGTCGACTGCAGGTTGTATGCAGCGAGCATGTTATAACCTACGGCATATGTGAAGATGATCAGTACTGAGAAGAGCACGCCGAGCCATCTCTGGCCGAGAGCGTTCTGCATATAGTACGAAGGGCCTCCGTAATATGTGCCGTCGTCAGCTTTCTTCTTGTAAATCTGTGCCAGCGTGGACTCGATGAATGCGTTAGCGCCTCCGAAGATGGCTGTGATCCACATCCAGAAAATAGCTCCCGGACCACCGAGTATGATAGCTGTACATACACCGATGATGTTTCCTGTACCTACACGGGAAGCTGTCGAAACCATCAGAGCTCCGAATGACGAGATGCCCTTTTCATCAGCAGGTTTCTCGCTGACAACTTTGAACATCTCCTTGAACATACGGATCTGTACGCCTTTTGTTCTGATTGTGAAGTAGATACCTACTGCAATCAGGAACAGAGGAACGATATAAGGCTTATACAGAATGTTGTTCATAAAACCTACAAAAGCACTCATATAAATTCTCCTTTTTTGATTTACCCTTTAACTTTTGATAACAAGTTGAAAAAACGTACAGCCGGCAGCGTATGATACCGGCTTTCATTTGGGTGTATTTTATCAAAATAATCTGATGTTTGTCTATAATGTGAACAAATTGTGATGAAAAATGTATAATTGTATACAATCACGCAGGCGGCTGCCATATGCAGCAGAC
>CADBAC010000481.1 GCA_902792495.1 Ruminococcus flavefaciens
CCGGGAATTCCTCAGACAGATCATATCTGTTGACCACACCAAAATTCTTTATTGTGTGCGCAGGAGTGCCGTCCTCCCAATGAGGACGAACAGGCATACCCTCAGTACTGAACCCGTGATCCAGTATGTCCTGGCACATATTTACGAAAAGTTGATCTGCCCTGCTCATTAGTTTCTTATTACCTGTACACCGGCAACGTTAGGTGAATGAACAGGGAAAACTCTTTCAACGCCAACACCGTATGATACACGGCGAACGGTAAAGGTCTCTGCTACACCGCTTCCTCTGCGAGCGATTACTGTGCCCTCGAACATCTGGATTCTCTCTCTGTCGCCCTCACGGATGTTAACACTTACTCTTACAGTGTCACCGATATCGAACTTGGGGAGCTTATCCTCTTCCTTCATTGAGCTTGCTGCGATTGCTTTCAATGCGTCCATTTTTTATATCCTCCTTGTTATTTCAGACATTCTTGTTCCGTTTTTGGAACAGAGGACTGCCCGTTTCAAAGTACGGCTTTCGCCATGCTCCGAACCCCATCACAAGTGACGGTTTCCAAAGACTTAATTATTATACCACATATTTTTCCGGCTTTCAAGTGCTATTTTCATTTTCATCTGAATTTTTTTACAATATTTATCCCAGCGACTGCGCCGCAAGCCTGTTGTTCTTACGTGTACTGACTATAAAACCGATACCGACAGCGGCAAATATACCGCCTAAAACCGCAAATACTCCGAACAGAACATATGTGCCCATTGATGCTGCCGTATTATCTCCGCCGGAGTAACATATACCCGGCTCATTCTCACGTATATATACCATGACATTTTCTCCCGACTTCGGCTGCGACCAGAATTCAACACGGGCACATTTATATTCGCTGCCATTATACTCATATTTAACATCGGCATAAAAGTTTACTATTTTACCGTTGACTTTTATGATGCTGCCGCCTTGTCCCGGAGCATACACCTTTGTACATGTTGCTTCAATAGCAACACCGTTTTTTATTATATCATTGCGTTTTACCTGAGCGGATACATTTACCATAAAGCCTATAATTCCTATTATAGCAAAAATCGAACCAACAATTGCAAAGAGAACCGGTCCGGAATATGATTGCTTATGCGGTTTATATCGAGTCTGAGGAGGCGCTGAGGAATAGGTGTTACGGCTTACCGAACTGCCTATATGTACATTTCCGCCCGTATTTGAAGTATAGGACGGTTTATTATAGGACGGTGATTTTTCACCCAACTGCATATTCCATACAGACGTATCAGCGGATGATCTTGCTGACGAGGTATAATTATTTCTATATTGCTGTTCATATTTTATCTTCTTCTTAGTTTTTAAAAACGACGATACTACAGCTGCGACCACTATAACAAAAATTACTCCGAACACTATCAGAAATGACGGGTCTTTATTTGCTTTCTTTGAAAGGTCAGTCAGCGAAACTTTAGACGGGTCAGCAGCATTGACATATATAGTTATATTCTGACCTCTTTCAATATCAGCATGTACAATAACGGTACTATCTGTATATTCCTTGCCGTTGTAGTTATACTTTATACTGCATATACTGTCTATTCCGGAGGATGTCATATCCTTTTCAACGCTTGTTACAAGTGCAGAAACATTTTTATATACCACATCATCGGGGCTGTTCACATAGTATTTCAATGTAGGTATAAAAAATATAGCAAGCGGCACGATAAACATAATAGCGGAAATAAGATATATTATAAAGCTTAGTTTATGGTCAAAATTGGATGGTAACCCTTTTTTTGATGTATAACTGCTGTTTGAAGGAATGTCTGAGCCTATTTCTCCGCCTATACCTGTATATGTACTGCTTCCTGCGCTTTGATTCAGAGGAACATAGTTATCCGAGCCGAAAGCATTATCGTGCTCCTGTGAAAATCCGCTGTCCGAAAATGACGGCTGAGCAGCATTTCCCGACATGCCGTCAAAGCCGTTATTATTCATGCTTCCGAATCCGTTACTGATATTTGCATTATTATTCAAAGGAATATTGAAGTTATTGCTTTTTTCATTTGCA
>CADBAC010000482.1 GCA_902792495.1 Ruminococcus flavefaciens
GTCAGATTGTATAGAAATTCCGCAGGCATACTATCGTATGTCAAGGGATTTCTGTGCAAGATGACGGAAAATATGTC
This sequence comes from Ruminococcus flavefaciens, assembly GCA_902792495.1. Taxonomy (GTDB): domain Bacteria; phylum Bacillota; class Clostridia; order Oscillospirales; family Ruminococcaceae; genus Ruminococcus; species Ruminococcus flavefaciens_Z. Next base: position 78 of record CADBAC010000482.1, read on the forward strand.
CGCAGATTCAGTGCAAAGCCGTAAGGCGGGCTTTGTGCGGTGTTGCCCCAATGTAATGCCCGGAAAGGATAAGCCGGAGCTTTCGGGTAAGTACCGAATTATGACGATACTTACCAGATCAGAAGTGGGATCACTCCGGAAGATTGCTGATAATGGTGAGCAGATACTTCTGGATAGCGAGCGCATCAGCATTTGTTATGCCGTTGCCGTTGAGGTTAACGTCGCCGTTCAGTTCGCCCTGAGCAGTGATATGATATGTGTCACTGCCGTTTCTGCCGAATTTGCTTGGGTTGGAGAGTGACTGCATGATGATGACAGCGTCGGAGATATCAACTTTGCCATCGCAGTTTGCATCGCCCCAGAGCGTAACATTACCTGTAGATGATGTAACAGTAGTAGTTGTCTCAGTTACAGGAGCTTCGGTAGAGGTTGAAGTCTCAGTTGCAGGAGTTGTTGTTTCAGTGGTTGTGGTTGTATTCTCTGTAGTAGTTTCGGATGTAGTAGTTGTTGAGGTAGTAGTAGTAGTAGTTGTTGTTGTCTCAGTTGTGGTAGTTGTAACAATGCCTCGGGTGAGGTAAGAGAAATGAGATATGTAAGAGGTGAATTCCAGTAGATAGTTATCTCGTTTGTGGAATAGCTCTCTGAATTATCAATGAAGCACTTAGCAGCAGGAAGATCCTTACAGTAAGCCTTAGCAGCGCTGTCTTCAAGATTCTCGTTAACACCGCCTGCCAGCATACCCTTCATAGCGTGACCTACAGCCATAGAAGGACGATGATGAGGATTCTCGGGAGAAACTGTACCGTATCCTGAAACGAAGCTTGTTCCTACAGGGTTAGTACCGAGGAGGTAGTTGAGCTGAGCCTGTGCAGCAGTACCGTAGCTTGCATCACCTGTAAGCTGCTGAGCAAGACCGAAGATGATACCTGCATTAGCGATAGTCATATTGCTTCCCCAGTTGTAAGTAGTGATAGATGAGCCGTAAGGTGAACTGCTTACATTGCCTGCCATCTTGTCAGCCTGCTTTATAACAGCGTTCTTTGCGTTTGTATAAGCTGAAGAACTCTTGTCGATACCGTTCATAGTGAGGAGAGCGATGTTGCCGTAGTCGCCCACAGTTGACCAGTCAAGACCTGTTGAAGCGTTGCTTACAGCGGAGAGATACTTCTGATCGCCTGTAGCACGGTACATCTGAGCAGCTGCCCAGTAACGCTCGTCTCTGTCAGTCTTATCGCCGTATTCACCTGTAACGATGTCATCAGGGTTCTTGAAAATAAAGCCGGGATTAGCCTGGAGCCATGCCCATGACTTTTCAGCAGCGTCCATGCATTTCTTAGCAAAGTCCTTGTCGTACTTCTCATAGAATTCAGCTGCAAGAGCCATAGAAGCACAGAAATCAGCTGTAGCTGTTGAGCTTACAGGAGTAACGATGAGTTCGCCTGTTTCAGCTGTCGGCATTACATAGCCCGGGAATGTAGCGCATGAAACCTTGTGGTAAGCGCCGCCGTCAGGTGCCTGCAATCGGCAACAGCCTTTGCAGCAGGAACTACATAACGGCCGTAATCACCTGCATCGTGCCAGCCTCCGCTAACATCGATCTTGTCGTTTGTGCCGTAAACAGTAGCCATGCTTGTGTGGCAGGCAGCGTGACCGAATTCACTGTCTTCGACCTTGACACCGCAGCGCTGTAAATAGAGCATTCTTACGCTGTCGTCAAGGAGATTATTGTAAACCTTGTCGCCGATCTCGAATGTGTAAGAATTGTCAAGACCGTCGCAGGAAATGTAATACTTGCCGGGTGCGGTAACTGATGAGAAATCGCCTGTGAAGTTTGTTTCGCCTGCGCTCTTGTTATCAGTTCTGTTTTCGAGTTTTCCTGTGTAAACCTTCTCCTTTGTATCTGCATTTACAACAGAGAACTCTGACTGGTTGGTAACATCACGGAATACAGCAGTCTTCTTGCTGTCAGTTCTGTAACCTACCTGATTTATGTTTATTGAAGGAGCATATGGACGGCTGGAAGAATAATCAACAGCGCTGTCATCCACAAGCTCAAGTGAAACATTGTCAAGATAAATAGTATGCTCAGGAAGTACACCCTCGTACTTTTCCTGGATACCGCAGTTGAAGACCAGCTTAGCCATGATATCTGTATCATCTTCCATGGTAAACTCATAATCAACTGTCTGTGGAGTTGAAGTGATGTTCAGGCCCTTCCATGTGTAAGCTCTGTAGTCGCCGCCGTTCATCTGGATCATACCTTCAACGAAACGGTCGGTAGTACATGAGATATCGTACTTGAGGCGGTAAACACCATTTTTGTAAAGAGGAACGATATCATAGAATACCTGTACAGCGTAGTTTACCTTTCCCACATCCGAAACTGTGAGAGCAAGCTTGCCGTCCTCAGTTTTAAGAGAACATTTTCCGCCGCTTTCCTTGTAGGTTCCCCAGTCCTTAACTCCTGACTCAAAAGTTGAGTTGCTGATGAGATTGCCGGCAGCTGATACCTGTAAAGATGCAACGGGCATAGCTGAAGCCATGATAGTGCAGGCTGCAAGAACAGCTGCACATTTCTTTAATGTGCCTTTTTTCATATATTTTCCCTCTCAATCTGTGGATCCTGTCCACGTTTTCTGATATTTATTCTATCAAAACGAAAGAGAAAGTTCAATAAACTATTGTGCTTGTTATATTACTTTTTGGTGCGTTTTTTGAATTCGGAAGGGGTGATACCGTTCTTCTCCTTGAATTTCCTGTTGAAATGGACATAGGTCTTGTATCCGCTGAGAGATGCGATATCATCTATGGGAAGATCTGTAGTAGTCAGCAGCATTTCCGCATAGGTAAGACGGCTGTTGTTGAGGTCCTCAATGAAAGTAACACCGAAGCTTTTCTTATATGCACGCTGAAAAGCAGAACGGCTCATCCTTACTTCATGGGCGGCAAAATCCACATTCCTGTTCTCGAAAGGCTTGCTGTAGATCTTGTTCCTGATAGTTGAAAGCATCTCATACTGTGTATCGGGGATTATATCATCCTGTAGGATAAGGCTTTCGTGAAGCTTTATGAAAATAAGTTTCATGAAGCAGTCGGTGCTCATTTTGCGGCAGGGATTGTTTGAATAGTTCTCGTATACTATGGATTTTATGCAGTAGCTTAGGAAAAGGATATTCATCGGTATAGCTTTTTCAGTGGGAATATCAAGTTCCAGGAATTCCTTTTCTTCTTCCGCCGATTCAAAGTCAAAGTGAACCCAGTCGTTGGCGAATACCTGACCTTTCACACAGCGGTAGTATTGCGGTCTGCCTTTCGGATAGAGAAAAACCGAATCCGCAGGAACGAGGATATCCTCCCCGTCAATAGTGAAAATGGTATCTGTTTTCAGTAGCAGAAGGAGATTGTCTCCGCTTCCGTTATGCCTTTCAATGAAGAAATCCGCATCATGGCAGTGGTCATAACCGGCATTGTTTATAATCATAATATCATCCTCATAAAAAATCAGCAGACCGTAAGACAGCCTGCTGAGACA
>CADBAC010000483.1 GCA_902792495.1 Ruminococcus flavefaciens
ATGACATCGGCGGCTTTGAGAAGTTTGCGGAATGGGGGCTGATAAGATGATCACGACATCACAAATGCAGCTTGTTGATATAAACAAACTTGTTCCCTATGTAAACAACGCCCGGACACATTCCCCGGAGCAAATAACAAAACTGCGCTCAAGCCTGCGTGAATTCGGCTTTATCAATCCTGTGCTTATCGACCGTGAATATAACGTCCTTGCCGGACACGGCAGGATCGCCGCTGCAAAGGAAGAAGGCATTAAGGAAGTGCCTTGTGTATTTGTGGAGCATCTTTCCGAAGCACAGAAGAAAGCATACATACTTGCGGATAACAGAATGTCGCTTGATGCCGGCTGGGATGACGAGCTTCTGAAAGTAGAAATTGCTTCCTTACAGGAAATGGGCTTTGATATCGGGATAACAGGCTTCGATGAAAGCGAGCTTGCTGACCTGTTTGCCGATGGTGATAAAACAAGTGCAAAGGATGATGATTTCGATTTGACAGCCGCACTTGAAAAGGCATCCTTCGTTCAGCGTGGAGATATATGGACTGTCGGCAGACACAGACTGATGTGCGGCGATGCAACTTCAGCAGAGGATGTCGCTGCTCTTATGAACGGCACGAAAGCAAATCTTATTCTGACCGACCCGCCGTATGGTGTATCTTTCAAAAGCTCATCGGGCTTGACTATTCAGAATGACAGTATGAAAAACGAGGAGTTTTATAATTTTCTCCTTTCTGCCTTTCAGTGTATGGTCGAACACCTTGAAAGCGGTGGTGCTGCTTATGTATTTCACGCTGATACCGAAGGGCTGAATTTCCGCAGGGCTTTTGTTGATGCCGGACTGCATCTTGCCGGGTGCTGTATCTGGGTGAAGGATAGTCTGGTGCTTGGCCGCTCCGATTATCAGTGGCAGCATGAGCCTGTGCTTTACGGTTTTTTGCAGAACGGAAAGCACAAGTGGTATTCAGACCGAAAGCAGACTACCATCTGGAATTTCGCAAAGCCAAAGCGTAATGCCGATCATCCTACATCCAAGCCGCTTGACCTTCTGAGTTATCCTATCGGCAATTCAACACAGGAAAATGCGGTAGTCATTGACACCTTCGGAGGCAGCGGCTCTACCCTTATGGCTTGTGAGAAAATGAACAGGATATGCTGCACGATGGAGCTTGACGAAAAATACGCCTCCGTTATTCTTCGCAGATATGTAGAGGATACAGGTGATGGAGACGGGGTGTATGTAATCCGCAACGGAAAAAAGATACCTTATTCCGATCTCGTGAAAGAGGTGGAGCGTAGTGGCTAATAAAGAACTGACCCTCGGAAGTCTTTTTTCAGGCTCCGGGGGTTTTGAACTGGGCGGCATCCTTGCCGGGATAAAGCCTGTCTGGAAATCAGAAATCGAAACGTTCCCAATCCGTGTGACGGAAAAGCGTCTGTCGGAAGTAAAGCACTACGGTGATGTGAATAAGCTGAACGGTGCTGACCTGCCGCCTGTGGATATTATCACATTTGGGTCGCCCTGTCAGGATATGAGTATAGCCGGCAAGAGAACCGGGCTTGATGGCTCACGAAGCGGTCTGTTTTATCAGGCTATAAGAATCATAAAAGAAATGAGGTGTAAAAGTAATGGCAAATATCCGAGATACGCAGTCTGGGAAAATGTATGCGGGGCATTCTCCTCCAACAAAGGAGAGGATTTCCAGGCAGTCCTCGAAAGCTTCTGCTCGGTCAAAGGCTGTGAAATTGATGCGGCTCGACCTGCAAAATGGCACAACGCGGGAGAAATTCTGGGAGATGATTTCTCAATCGCATGGAGGGTATTTGACTCTCAATACTGGGGAATCCCACAGAGACGAAAACGCATCTATCTTGTCGCAGATTTTAATGACAGATGTGCCGGAAAAATATTATTTGAGTCAGAAGGCTTGTCAGGGTATTCTGCGGAGAGCTTCCGCTCGTGGCAAGCGGCTGCCCGAAGTATTACGCAAGGCTCTGGAGCGTCAGGCATCGGGATAGACGGCTATAACGGTGCTGTATCTGACAAAGCGGCAACGCTCGGAATAAAC
>CADBAC010000484.1 GCA_902792495.1 Ruminococcus flavefaciens
GCGCACACTGTGCGCCCCTACATGGCATTTACGGTTATTGCGTTGTCAGAGGACCGCCAAAGGCGGCCCCTACAGACGTTTCGTTCGCCCATACATAACAAGAAGTGACAGCGAGAATTGAGAATGAAAAATGTAGGGGACGGCGTTCTCGACATCCCGTTGTTGCGATTCATGTTGCTTGTGGTGTGGGCTGTCGGGGACGCCAGCCCCTACAAATTGTACGTTCGCCCATCCATAACAAGAAGTGCCGTCGAGCGAAAGCAGATCATGCTAAGCGTACAGAGTAAGCGAGTTTACGAGCGAATCGTGATTGCGGTCAAGCTGGCGTCAGCTTGCTTGACAAGTTGCGGGCTTTGTTATATAATGGTTATTGACCTTTTTAACAGGAGGATGAATTTATGTTTTGCTTAAAATGCGGCATGGAAATAGATGATGATTCCGTTTTCTGTACGGGCTGCGGTGCCCGTATCGGTGAGCCCGAAACTGTGGTCAATCCCACATCAGGCCCCGATTTTCTGAAAGAGGACGAAGAACCAACTATGCTCCTCTCGGAAGAAGAACTACAGGAAGCTTTCATCAATGAATACGGTGCGGAATCTCCTGAGATCGGCCATCCTTCCGATAATTCCCGTGACTTTTTCTACAACTCCGATATGGCCGAAAACACCGACGACCTCATGCCTTTCAATGAATACAGCGGCAGTCCTGAAAGTGCTCCTGCCGAAGACAGAAGAAACAAAAGCTTCAACGACAACAGCGACACTATCAGCTTTGACGCTGTCGAGGACGAAATGTACGCTCCGCCTCTGCCTGAGCCTTATCCCGAGCCGCAGCCATACAATGAGCCGCAGCCTTATGCTCCGCCTTACAGCGAGCCCTATCCCGGATATCAGACCGACAATGTGCCTCCGCCGCCTGTACAGAAAAGACCTGTACACCGTGAGCCTCAGCCTGTGAAAATAGGCAAGGGACGGCTTTTCAGCGCATTCCTCATCTCGGTATTCGCCATAGCTTTTCTGCTGATATTCAGTCTCACGCTCTGCATCAAGCTGGGTCTGTCAGGCGATATCGTCAGAAACAATATCAACAAGATAAAGGACAACACTCTGCTTTCTTCGGAATTTGACGGCAATGAGCTTTCCAATACAATCTACGGCTCTCTCGGATTCAAGAACGCTACAGGCGGTATGGCTTCCGAAAGCAGTTTCAGGAATTATATGCTCAGGACCGATTTCGTTGACTATCTCGGACGTACTGTCGGCAGCTACCTCAGCTACATAATCGACGGCAAGGGAAGCGATCCTTCCATCACGGCCGAGGACTTCGTTTACGACTTCATCAAGGGCAATAACAGGGCATCCATCGAAGAATGGGGCTACAGCATGACCGACAATGAATATATGTTCATGGCTCAGAATCTGGAAAATGACGGATTCAGCGACGATATGAGCATTTTTGAATGGGGAAGCGCAGCAGGATTCAGCCTGAGAAATCTGAAATTCCTGTTCTCGTTCATGACTATTGCGGTATTCCTCATCATCACGGCACTTCTGTTTATCTGGACAGCCGTTGCTGTGGGCGGTCTCGGAAAGTATATCACATCCTATTTCAGCGGCATACTTAAAACTTCGGGCTTTATTATGATCTTCATAGGTGCCGCTTCAGTCCTTGCACCTGCCCTTGCATATGTGTTCAATCAGCAGGCAGTGTTCTACATCCTCGCATACGGACTGCGAACTTTCGCACTTATCGCCCTCTGCACAGGCGCAGCCGAACTCATCCTCGGCGGCATCTTCTCCATGGTGCACAAACGAATGAAGTAACAAATGACGTATCCCTCTGCGGTGATGCTCTTATGGCAGCTTTATACGTATTTATCGGGGAAAAACCTTTCTGAGGAAAGGTTCCACCAAACAGGTGCCTGTCCCCTCTGTCCTTCGGACATCTCCCCACACTGTGGGGAGTCGCCCCGAACCCCTTTTCCAAAGACTTTTAATAGAATTTTTGCCCATTATAGGGCGCACATAAGTAAAGTAAGAATTTTTCATTTCTTTCAAGTGCGCCCT
>CADBAC010000485.1 GCA_902792495.1 Ruminococcus flavefaciens
GGGAGTCGGTACTGTGCGGCATAGTTGGAATTAGTGCTTGCGCTCATGCTGATGATAACGTCTCTCAGTTCGACATTGTCAGCGACTGCGCCTGCTGTGCCCACACGGATGATGTTTTCCACGTCGTACTCGTTGAAAAGCTCCCATGAGTAGATACCGATGGAAGGCATACCCATGCCGCTTCCCTGAACGGATACGGGAACTCCCTTGTAGGTGCCTGTGAAGCCGAGCATTCCCCTGACCTCGTTGTAGCATACGGCATTGTCAAGGTAGGTTTCGGCGATGAATTTTGCTCTCAGCGGATCTCCCGGCATGAGGACTGTTTTAGCGATATCGCCTTTTTTTGCGTTGTTGTGTGGTGTTGACATAGATATACCTCCTTAAAAATAGTTAATTGTAGGGGCGGATGATATCCGTCCCTACAGGTTTCAGCTTCTTCTCAGAAGCTTATTTACAGTGGTAAGAAGCGAACGGAAATTCATGACTATTACAACTGCGGCAATGATGAATGCCCACAGCAGATGGAATTTTACTTCCGTCATCATTACTGCGCTCATTATCAGCAGAAGCACCATATTCAGTACATTCTTCGGTGCATTGAATCTGAAAGGCACATAATATCTTGCGTCGATGATACGTGCCCAGAAGCAGATGAGATAGCTGAGAAGTGTTGCGATAGCCGCACCGTTGATGCCCCAGACAGGGATGAGGAAATAGTTCATGGGGATGTTTACAGCGCAGGCTGCAAATGCTGTCCAGAATGAATTTCTCGGGTGCTTTGTAGCGGAATAGATACTTCCGAGAAACTGGTCGAAGCACATGAACACAACTGCAACTATCAGCACAGGAACGTGGAGATAGACTGTTCCGTATTCGGCATAATTCTTTGTGACTGCAATGAGCGAGCAGACGAATTTCACGAAGAAGATAAGTCCTGCGGCGGCTATGAACATCATTGCTTCATATGCCGAGAAAACTTTTGTATAGAATCTGTCACGGTCTGCGGAATCGTTCTCGGTTATGGCCGACATATTCCATGCCTGGAAGAAAATGGTGGAGACCATCGAGATAAGTCCGGGGATAACGTTGGCAACATCGTAAAGACCTGCGGCGGATTCGCCAAGCTGGTAGTGATCGCTGTGCATCTCCTTGAGGAAAAGCCTGTCGGAAAGGCTTGTGATAGTCCACATAACGATAGTCGGGATGAGCGGGATCGCAAATTTCATCATCACTCTTACAAGATCTGCATTGAAATATTTTATGCCTGTGTACTTTTTCAGTCCGCCCACGGTGAAAAGGAATACCGCTGACAGGAAATCGGAACAGATAGTCGCCAGCATGAATCCCTTTATGCCCCAGTGCAGAACGGGGATGAATAACACGTTGAATATGAAGAATGTCAGAGTCGCTATTATTCCGTCCAGTGAGAACAGTTTCACCTTGTCGATGGAGCGGACAAACTGCTGACAGAGCATTCTCAGCGACGATGTGGTGACATAGACTATCAGCAGAAGCGTGTAGCCTTTCAGGAAGTCAAGGGCAGGTATCACTCTCAGTAGCGGCACTACCAATGCCATTGCTATCATTCCCACGATGGTTATGACAGCGGATGTGCTGAACACTTTGCGCTTATCGTAGTTCTTGTCAAGTCCGAAGCGTATCAGATATTCCTGCAATGCGAAAGTGAAAATGGGCTGTAAAAACAGTGCCATAGTGAAAAGCAGGCTCTTGATACCTGACTGGTGGGTGCTGAAATTGGCTGTATACAGTCGGTTCAGCAGAAATACCAGAATTTTCGAGCCGAAAGTACCGATAGCGAATACCATAGTATTCATGGCAAGCTTTTTGTATTTATTCATTTTTATCTTCCTTATTTTTTATTTTACACTTATTATACCACAAAAATAGCAGCTTGTCGAGGTTTGCCTTTAAGGCAACACCGCACAAAGCCCGCCTGACGGCTTTGCACTGAATCTGTGGCGCCCGAAGGAAGTGCCCTTGGGGTACATATTTTCCGTCATCTTGCACAGAAATCCCTTGACATACGATAGTATGCCTGCACGATAGTATGCCTGCGGAATTTCTATACAATCTGACGAAAAATCTGTCGGCGCATCTTCAGCACAAGCTTTGTGCGGTGTTGCCTATAATTGAACAGAATTTGTAGGGGCTGATGCCCACATCAGCCCGACCGATCAACGTGAAGGCACGGGGCGATTCGGGCATCGCCCAACAAATTTGTTGATGATTTCGTCAGTCAAGCCGAGTGAAGTAATTCCACACCAGCCGAACAGCGCCGCTTTTTATTATGCTTATTTTTTAAAACAGCGGCTTTCTCTCAAACATCAGCACGGGGTATCCCTCATAGTACGGCTTGACAATCTCGGGGTGTTCGTCGGCATATGCAAATATTGTATCCGCCAGCCCCTCTTTGAGAAGTCCCACAAGCTGTGAAAGGGGACGCTGATACAGTTCTTCACATATGGAAGCGAAGGTTATGGCTCTCCTTCCGCCTACTTCCATAATGCGGTAAGGCCATATACGGCAGTCGAAAGGCTTGTCATCGCCCAGCATACAGCCGTTTTCGGTAAGTGCGGGACATGAGAAAAGTTCATCGCCTTTCAGTTCGCCCACACGGAAAATATAGCCGCCGTCCTTTGTGACGAATTCGGCTTCGGGCTTTGCCTGCTTTATGCGGTCACGTATCTCTGCGGTAAACACGGGAGTCTCCCATGCGTCGTATCTGTCGAAAATACAGCAAAGCCTGCACTTTGCACAGGCCTCACCGCTAAGTATTTTTTTAAGCATATTTTCACCTTTTTGGATTATTTTAATTATTTTCCGTCAAATTATTGACACGATATATAAAATATGATATAATGAATTTAATATTTTTATGGGAGGAGGGGAGAAAAATGAGTCCACAGTATGTCAATATGGTTGACGCAGTAAAGCTGTTTTTCTCTAACTACGTTAACTTCAAGGGCAGATCAACAAGAAGTGAGTACTGGTGGGTGATCCTTGCATCATTCATCTTAGGCTTTGTTCTTGGTATATTCGGCGGTATCATGACAGCTGCAAAGGGCGGCGAGCCAAGCACACTGTTCACAGTTCTTTTCTGGCTGGTTGAGCTTGCACTGTTATTACCAAGCCTTTCACTCTGCATCAGAAGACTTCACGATGTAGGCAAGACAGGCTGGTTACTTTTACTGGCACTTGTACCTATCGCAAACTTTTATCTGCTTTATCTCTACTGCCAGCCAAGCGACGGCCCTAACCAGTGGGGCGATTCCGCTGACAGCAAGTCTTATTGATAAATGCTAATAA
>CADBAC010000486.1 GCA_902792495.1 Ruminococcus flavefaciens
ATTATTCAAACTTTTCAGATCATTGATAAATTAATTTTTGTATATCAAACGCATTGTTGCTTTGAATGTAAAAACAAAGTGCAATAAGAATTAATAGATTTTATTTAAGGCACTTAGTATTACAGTCGGATCCGAGGCTTTGTATTACGTGGAGGCATAATCTGTTCTATCAGTCGGTAGCCTGAAATACACCCTTTATGAATGTGTAGAGGTGAGAGTGGATGGAATCATCGCCGTGATTTCCGCCCTGAACAACGTGCCATACGTGAGGAACGCCGTTTTTCTGGAAGTTATTGTGATAGCCTTCGGGAGTTGTAAGACCTACAACGTTATCATTGCTTCCGCCTGTAATGAACAGGAGATAAGGAGTCTCTTCCTCGCTGTTCCACTTGAAAGCGCCCTGAAGTCCCGGAGCAGGACATATTGCGCCAACATAGCCGAATTTATCGCCGTACTTCATACCTATCGACAGCGATTCCATACCGCCCATAGAGAAACCTGTTACAGCGGTGTTGTCTTTGCCTGTGAGAACGCTGTAATTCTCCTCGATATGCGGCATAAGGCTATCAACGATATCGTCAACGAAGTTATTGTATCCCTGAACTGAACCTGCATCGCCGAAGCCTGTAGCATCGTTCATAGTTGAACTTGTGAAAATGAAAGGGAATACAACTATCATATCCTTTGCATCTCCCGACGCTATGGCATTTCCGATGATCTGACGGGTGTACATCTGACCGTTTCCGTTGGTTATCATGCGGTTCTCGTTCTCGAAGAAGCCGTGAAGCACATAGAGTACGGGATACTTTTTGCTCTCGTCATAATCGGCAGGAAGCAGAATGTTATACGGCTTGTTCTTGTTTGCTTTCTTTGAGAAATAAGTCTTCTTCTCGATAGTGCCGTACTTTACACCTGCTTTTTCGGTGTGCGAGCTTGCAGGTTCGTTGTTTACGGCTTCATTCTGAATCTTTTCTGTAAGTTCTTCCATAGTATATTTACGCTGCCCGGGGATGATAACCGGTTCAACAACAGGAAATTCGCTTATCTTTCCTGATACGAACTGAGATATCAGCACAAGGTCGTTAAGTTCAAAAAGTCCGTTGCTGTCGGCATCGGCAGCCTTTAAAGCGGACTTATCCTTTATTTCGGTGATGATGCCTTTTCTTGCAAGTACAAGGTCGATGGAGTCGATATATCCGTCATAATCGATATCGCCCTTGTGAAGTACCGCAGGACCTTTGGGCTCGGCTATCTCCGTTCCCACAGCTGCGCCGACTACCTCATCAAGATAGAAACTGCATTTGCTTTCCTTGGTTTCCACATAAAGTTCGATTTCGGAAGCATCATCAGGAATGGTGAAGCTGTTGTTTTCAAGGTGCGTCCATTCGTCTTTCTTTGCGGAAGCTTCGGCGATCTTGGGATAATTTTTTGTGCCTGTTCCATCGGTATACTGGAGAGTGAGGCAGAAGGTTACGGACTCTTCTTCCTCGGTCATGACATAGGCACTGAAGGAATAATCACTGCCTGCCTTGAAATCAGCACCGAGTGCAACAGTTGCGCCGTTCCAGTCGGACTCTCTGCCGCTGGTGTAAAGCGACTGCTGACCTGAACGTGACTTGCCCGAAACGGTCTTGACCGAAGCCGAACCTCTGCCGTTCCACTGGTCTTTGCCTTCCTCGAAGGTGCTGTGGAGCAGGTAGTCGTTTTCAGCCGCCGTTACAGGAAACGACGCAGTCAGAGCGGAAAGGGCAAGTGCCGCCGCTGAGATGGATGTAAGTGTTTTTTTCATATGATTTCCCCCTGTATCGCTTCATAAGGCGTTCATGAAGCATAGTAATTGTAAGTACATTATAACATTTTTAATGGAAAAAACAATACAATTGTTGCGATATATTACATAATAATTGTGATTATTGTACGGAACACTTTGAGTATATATGCCTGACTGACAATACAACTAAGAACCTGTCCACATAGGGATTCATGCACGTCTTTTCGTCAAATTTTGCCGGTGACTGCGTTAAAAATCCTTGAAGGGCGACAGCCCGTCGGCGGAT
>CADBAC010000487.1 GCA_902792495.1 Ruminococcus flavefaciens
CAAATCTTACGACCCTTACTGGAACAACGCCGGTTCAAGTCTGCTGGCATCAATGATAGCCTATACTATGATGATGAATAAAGATGCCACCTTTACAAACGTTATAAAAATGATCGATCTTCTGGAGATCACGGGGGACAATGATGAGGGCATCACAACAAATTTAGACTATCGTTTCGAGGAAGTGAACAAAATAGATCGTCTATGCTTTACTTATTCATGCTGGAAAACTTTCAGGGCCCTGCCTTTCAGGACCGCAACCTGTGTATACGGTACGGTAAAAGCAGCCATTTCCCATATTTTTCCGCAAGAGATCATGGATATGATGTCCATGAAAAACACCGTGGATATCGACGATATCGCAAAAGAAAAAACAGTTCTGTTTATCACTACTTCAGCTGTAAATCCATCACTTAATTGTTTTGTGAATCTGTTTTATTCTCAGCTGTTCAAGCAGTTGTTTGAGCTCGCAGAAACACAGCCTGATGCAAAACTGCCTATCCCTGTTTCAGTTTTGTGCGACGATTTTGCTACAGGTTCACGGATATTGAATTTCCCGGAATACATCTCATTGTTCCGTGAAAAACAGATAGATGTTACATTGCTTCTTCAGTCTGAAAGCCAGCTTGAAAAGATGTATGGCTATCAGGATGCGGTCACTATAATCAATAACTGTGACACATACGTTTATATCGGCGGAATGGACCTTGAGACCTGTTTAAATATCAGCAGAAGGCTCAATGTACCTCTTGAAGATGTAATGTATATGCCCATCGGAAAGGAGGTGATATTCCGCCGTGGACAGAAGCCGATACGGACGGAAAGATATAATATAGCCGAAAATCTCATTTATAAAACAATAGATGAACGATACAACAAGTGCAGATAATAAATATTCAGCTGCCCCTGGCGGCAGAGAATAAAAAGATATTCATGAATACTTCGTCCCGAAGCGATACGGATAATTTCGCCTCGGGACATTTTTTTCAATCTTAAGAAAATCATAAGATTTTTGACGGTTCAAAATAAGATTGGCATGATATAATATTGACAGAAAGCAAGAGAAGCTTTAAAATAGAGTATAGATATTATTTTGATAAGGATGATGAACATGAATCTCGATAATTCCGCAATACTCGTTGTAGATGACGACCATGATATTGTTAACGCTATTGCAAAGCTCCTCGGAAAGGAGGGCTATACTATTTATAAGGCTTACAACGGACTTGAAGCTCTTGATATGCTTGTGCAGCATGAGATACATCTCATTCTCATCGATATCATGATGCCTAAGCTTGATGGTCTTTCAGCTATGATGAAGATAAGAGAGAAGAATAATATCCCCATTATCGTTCTCTCTGCCAAATCAGAAGACAGCGACAAGATACTCGGCCTTTCCATGGGTGCTGACGATTACATCACAAAGCCGTACAATCCTATGGAGCTTGTGGCAAGAGTCAATTCAAATCTCCGCAGATACCTGAGTTTAGGTGCAGCAGGCAGTACAATGTCTGACAACAAACTGAGGATAGGCGGTCTTGAACTTGACAAAGATGCAAGACAGATAACGCTTGACGGCGAACCTGTGAAATTTACTCCTACAGAGTACAAGATAACCGAACTTCTCATGGAAAATGCAGGCCGTACTTTTTCGGCTGAGGAAATCTATTCCCGCATATGGAACGAAGATTCCTACTCTGTTGAAAATACCGTTATGGTACACATAAGGCATATCAGAGAAAAAATAGAAATAAACCCGAGTGAGCCGAGATATCTTAAAGTAGTCTGGGGTATAGGCTACAAAATGGAGAAGTGATATAATAAGGAGAGGACAAATAATGAAAGTATTAGGTAACAAATTTCTAAGAGCGGTCGCTTTTGTTACCGCTTGTGTGATCTTAGGTATCGCAGCCGCATTTGCAGCCGGATATCTTAATGATTATGAGGAAAAAGCAAAAGAATTCAATTCAACGGATATACAGCCAAAATATTCGGATGAATTCAATGAACTTAATTCAAAGCTGTGGAGCATTGCGAATATGTATCTGAGGAATC
>CADBAC010000488.1 GCA_902792495.1 Ruminococcus flavefaciens
CTCCGGCCTTTTAGTTTACAGCAGTTCTTCTGCTGCTTTTTTTATATTATCGGCGGCGAAAATCGCTGATACTACGGCGATGCCTGCCTGTCCGCATCCATCTATCTCATGGACGTTTTCGTGGCTGATGCCTCCGATGGCGACTGCCGGTATCTTCACGCTGTCACATATTTCCCTGAGCTTTTCGGGAGTGATACGAACTGCATTTTTCTTTGTAGGCGACGGAAAAACTGCTCCCACGCCCAGATAGTCGGCGCCCTCTGCTTCGGCAAGCTTAGCCTGCTCCACAGTTTTTGCGGTAGCTCCGATTATGAAGTTTCTGCCTGCAATACGGCGTATCTCCTTTACGGGAGCATCCTCTATGCCTACGTGAACTCCGTCTGCACCGCTTTTCAGTGCGGCGAGGTAGTTGTCATTGACGATGAGGGGGACGTTATACTTGTGGCATACATCCGCAAGCTTTGAAGCTTCCTCGATAAGTTCATCATCGTCCAGACCCTTTTCACGTATCTGCACACAGGTAACACCGCCGAGAATAGCCTGTTCTACGGCTTCTTCAAGGCTTCTTCCGTTCAGCCATGTCCTGTCGGTTATGGCATATAGTTTAAGCATTTCTTTATTGAACTGCATTTTTACCTTCCTTTTTGATTTTGTGTTGCGGGAACAACGGGAGGCCGAGGGCGGCCTCCCCTACATTGGTTATATTCATGTTTGTTTGGTTGTCCGAGGACGGCCAATGGCGGCCCCTACAGATTTTATCGTGTTTGTGGTTTTGTCCGAGGGCGCACACTGTGCGCCCCTACATTCTCAATTCTCCATTCTCAATTCTCAATTCATTATGATTTCTCTGAGACTTTCTCTCGGACAGTTCATCAGTCCGCTCATGATACAGCCGCCTGCCGCACCTGCTTTGCGTACGTCCTCCATGTTTTCGGCAGATATACCGCCGATAGCGTAAACGGGAATATCCACGGTACGGCAAACATTGCTGAGAAAGTCCAGTCCACGGGGAGGAAGTCCCTTTTTGCAGTCGGTAGCAAATACATGGCCTGCGGTGATATAAGCCGCACCGAGACTCTCAGCTTCCCTTGCTTCTTCGGGAGAATGACAGGAACAGCCGATAATGCGGAACTTCGCCTTATCCTCGCCGCTTGCCTGACGCAGAACGGGCAGGGGAAGATGTATGCTGTCACAGCCAAGCTTTACTGCGGCATTAATGAAAGTGTGGAGAATGCACTGAGTACCGTACTTTCCGCAAATTTCCATGACCTTTTCCGCAAGCTGAGCGTATTCGGCTTCGGTGAGGTCCTTTTCACGGAGTATCACTGCTTTCGGATGCACAGCCGCAATGCTCTCAATGCGTGTGAGGAAGTCCTCTTTGCAAAGCTTACGGTTAGTTACGCAAATTATATCAGACATAGAGATAATCGTTCAGCACAGGCTGTAAGCCTTCCTCGGACATATCCTTGTACATCTTGTCGAAGCTGCGTCCGTCGGCAATTTCAAACTGCTCGTCGCCCTCGGCTGAATCGCTCTCCTTTCCCGTGTACTTGCTTTCGTGATCGCCGATACCCGTAGATACGCCTGCGGAAACTTTAGTAGCGGCAATTTTTACTATGCCGTTGCGGAACTGTTCGCTTTCACGGGATGATACTGTTATTCCGCAGAAAGGCATAAATATACGGTAAGCGCAGAGAACCTGACAAAGCTGTTTCTCGTGAACGTCAAGAGGGTCTATCTTGTCGTTGTTGATGATGGGGCGAAGTCTCGGACAGGAAAGTGATATCTCAGCATGAGGATACTTTCTCTGTAAGAAGTACATATGCAGAGCGCTTGCAAGAGCGTCCTTGCGGAAGTCGGAAAGTCCGAGCAGAGCCGAACCTGCCACACCTCTCATGCCTGCCATAAGGGCACGTTCCTGTGCCTCGAAACGGTAAGGCCATACACGCTTGTGTCCCATAAGATGGAGCTGTTCGTAGCGGTCGCTGTCGTAGGTCTCCTGGAATACGGTAACGTAGTCAACTCCGCATTCGTGGAGGTATTTGTACTCA
>CADBAC010000489.1 GCA_902792495.1 Ruminococcus flavefaciens
CAGCATCAATATTCCGGTTGTAAAACTGCTCCTCACCGATACGGGCGATCGTTCCCGCCTTGCCGAAAATGAACGTGAAATAGAACCGCATCAGATTATCCACGATCTCATAGAACTGCTTTTTCTTGTCGTTCCGGCGGTTGATCGGCTCGGTTTTCTGAATGGTCTCCATGTCGAGAAGTATCTTCAACTGCTTATCGAGCAGACCTGTCTCGCTGTTCGCTATTTTGTCCCGTATCTCGCTGTAACGCTTCTTGCCGTTGCCGAGAATTTCCAGAATCCTTGCATCGAAAGTCTTCTGTATCTCTTTGAGCATGACATTCTCGATGTGTGAACGAACCAGACCAGTTTCGGGCAGCAGCAGACGCTCGATGTTTTCCCGAATAGTCAGACCCGTATCAAGATTTTCCAGAACATAGGGACTTCCACCGAACACGGCATAGAAAGCCACCTTGTCACGAACAGAAAGATCGGGATAGAATTTCGCTGCATCAAGGTAGTCAAAGTCACGGATATGCTGTATCAATGAGAACCTGCCGAACAGCGGATTGCCCTCTTCGAGCAGCTCCTTCATCACCGTGATGTACGAACCGCAGAGTACCAGCTTGACATTTTCGGGCAGCCTGTCGATGACCGCCTGCATATAGGAATCGACTTCGTTCTTCTTTTTGGTCTGTTTCAGATAGGGATACTCGTCAATGATGAGAAGTATCTTTTTGTCAAGCGTTTTCAGGTAGTCCATCATCTCTAACAGCGAGCCGAAGCGGATATTGGGCAGACCAAGTCCCTCCGAAACGCTCTGATAGATCAGCTCCATATTGCCCTCAAAGGTGCTTGTCACGCACATATGGTTGATGACAACACCCTCAAAGCTCTTTGCAGCTTCACTCAAAAGCGTGGATTTTCCAACTCTGCGCTTGCCGTAGACCAGCACCGCCGTTTTGCGTTTCCATGAGGAAAGCTCGGCATTTAACTGCCTGAGTTCTTTTTCTCTGCCGATAAACATAGTACCACATCTTTTCTGAAAATATTTTCTCTGAATGTTTTTTCAGTATAATGATATTATACCACAGTACTTTGCCGTTGTCAAGTTTCTGAATAAAAGTTCAGTGAAAAGTTATTCAGAAAGCTTTACTGCTGATATTATGACCTGTTGATAGTATGTCTCAGATGCATAAGTCAATCCTTATTATCTTCATATTCCGTCAGAAATATAACATCATCTGGCTTAGGCGCACTGAAACGGACATATTCCTTGCCTCCGTCAATCGCACATTTCTTACAGCTGCACATTACATAATCATGTGTATACTTTGATTCTATTATATCTCCGCACAGCTTGCATTGAAGTCTGTTTCGCCTTATTTTCCTATGTTCCATATTATCATTCCTTTTTGATCCAATCATCAAACAATGACCTGACAAGTACCGCATTATTAGGATCGGCACAGAAGCGGATAAACTGCTCCGCAACAAATTCAGGTGTCAAGCCCATAGGTGTGAGTATTTCTTTGAGCTGTTTCAAGAGATCATCGTCGATTTCAATACATATCTCAGCCATTTTCATCACTCATCTATCTCCCACGGTCTGCGGCATCCTGATAATGCCAGCAATCTTCCGAGCATTTTTCCTCGATATACTTACGCATTTCTGCTCCCGTACCTGGTGCAATGGTATCAAGCTGCATATCAAAGCATTCACTGCACAGGAAATAATCAGCGATCTTTGCATCTATAGCTCTGATCTCTTGATGATGCTCGTTCTCAAAGGAATGTGGAATGTCGTACAAGCTGTATATCGTATCGCCCTCAGACAGCTTTTTCAGACAGTATCCGCACCGCATCTGATGCATTTGTATCATTGCTTCGTTTTCGTTTCCGTCACACCAGTGAACACCCTTGCGGCAGGCATACAGCAGATCTCTTGCTGTATTGGCACTTATCTCTCCTGAATCGAGCTTTTCAAGAATAACTTTTACTACGGAACTCAAACCTCTGCCAATATCGTGACAACTCATCTTTCATTACCTCCATTGTTATCATATGCGAGC
>CADBAC010000490.1 GCA_902792495.1 Ruminococcus flavefaciens
TCATTTTAAAACAGAATGCAACAGGTTTTGAGGAAAATGTTACAATTTTATGACATTTTTTCTCTAATTGCTTTAATAACTGTCTCCAGAACCTTGATACGGGCATATGCTCAATGCTGCTGAAATACTGCGATATGTCGGGAAAAGTCAAGGCCGACTACCTCATACTGGAAACCGACGAATCCCACGTTCCTGTGGTGTATTCACAGCTGAAACTTGACACCCTTGTGGTGCTGAATTTCTTCCGTGACCAGCTGGATAGAAACGGCGAAATGGAGACTCTCATCCAGAAGATAAACGGCTTCTGCAAGACATTCGAGGGTAATCTCATACTCAATGGCGATGACCCGAATACTGCCCGTCTCGGCAAGGCTAATCCGAAAAATACCAACGTGAAGTATTTCCGTGCCGAGCCATACGCTTTTGCTACACATAAGATTTTCGAGGCATCAGAGGGAAGATTCTGTCCATTCTGTGGCGAACCTCTGGAGTACGAATTCTACCAGTATTCCCACATCGGTAAATTCATCTGCAAGAAATGCGGATTCGGAAACTATGAGCCGTATATCACAGCAAGCGGTATCGACCTGGACAAGCCTGTTTTCACAGCAGACGGCCATACCTATTCGCCTAAGCTGAACAGCATTTATAATGTGTACAACATGACAGCAGTTGCCGCAGCCGCTAAGCTTTACGGCATAAAGCAGTCCGTGACAGAGGGCGTCATCAACAATTATACCGTCAAGAACGGCCGTATGGAAAACTTCATGCTGGGCGACCGCAAAACTACTCTGAATCTGGCTAAGAACCCCGTGGGAGCAAATATGACTCTCCGTGTGATGAACGAAATGAAGGGAGAAAAGGAGCTTCTCTTCGTCCTCAACGACAACATTGCCGACGGACTTGACGTTTCATGGATATGGGACATCAACTTCAGCATTTTCGAGCGAGTTACAAGAGTGGTGACTTCGGGCACAAGAGCCTACGATATCGCTGTACGTATCAAGTGTTCGGGCTATGACCAGTCGAAGATAGTTGTACGCCCCGACCTTGACAAGGCAGTCGAAGAACTTGCAAGCACAGAAGGACGCAAATTCGTTATTGCAAACTATACCGCTGTCCAGCCCACAAGAGCGGCGCTGAAACGCTATATCGCAAAACATGGAGGTAAACAGGAATGAAAACTATAAAGATACTTCATATGTATGCGGATATGCTGGACCTTTACGGCGACAGCGGAAACATGGAGATACTGAAATACCGCTGTACAAAGCGTGGTATAGACTGCGTTGTGGACACCTACTCAATCGACTCGGAAATGCCTGATTTTACGGCGTATGACCTTATCTATATAGGCGGAGGCGCTGACCTTGAGCAGCAGCATATCTCCGAGGATCTGCTGAAATGCCGTGAGGGCATAATCAGTGCGTACAAGAACGGCACATTCCTTTTCCTCATCTGCGGAGGATATCAGCTGATGGGCAAGTATTACCGTGACGCTGACGGAAACGACATCAAGGGACTGGGACTTTTCGACTATTACACAGTTGCTCCAAACAGCCGCAGAAAGCGCTGTATCGGCAATATCGTCATAGAGACCGAGATAACGGGCAAGCCTGTGAAAGTGGTCGGATTCGAGAATCACGGCGGTCAGACTCAGGGCATAAAGACACCATTCGGAAAGGTGCTCTACGGAAACGGAAACTGCTCCAAGTCCGAGGCTGAGGGCTACTGCGAGAAGAATGTTATCGCAACATATCTCCATGGTCCGTGCCTGGCGAAGAATCCCGAAATATCGGACTATATGATAGAGTACTGCATGAACAGGGGAGACGAAGTTATAACTCCGCTCATACCTATCGACGACAAACTCGAAAAGGAATGCCGCAAGGTAATGGTGCATCGTCTTTTGAAGTAATCAGTTCATAGAAAGTAGAAATCTTTAAATTGAGAATTGAGAATTGAGAATGATTTGCAGGGGCCGCCTTTGGCGGTCCTTTTTTATGCGCACTTTATAATTCGTAATGCGTAATTGTGGTGTTCCAGATGTGCAGCAATTCTCCATTCTCAATTCTCTATTCTCCATTCTTGACTCTCGGCTCGCAACAGGCAGTTGCTTGATTTTTTTGTCAGATATGGTATACTGTTCTCAGAGGTGATGATTATGGAAACCAAAGAGGTCATACTTGAACTCAGAAACAAAAAAGGTCTGTCACAGGAACAGCTTGCGGAAAAGGTGTTCGTGACACGTCAGGCTGTCTCACGCTGGGAAACAGGCGAAACTCAGCCGAATACCGAGACTCTGAAGCTTCTCTCACAGCTTTTTGAGGTGTCGATAAATACTCTTCTCGGCTCGCCTCAGAAGCTGATATGCCAGTGCTGCGGAATGCCACTGGAGGACGAAATGATGAGCCGTGAACCTGACGGAATTATCAATGAAGGCTACTGCAAATGGTGCTATGCTGACGGGAACTATACCTATCACGATATGGATGATCTGATAGATGTCTGCGTGAAGCATATGGCAGGGGACGGTTTTACCGAGGAACAGGCACGTACCTACATGAAAGGGATGCTTCCCGGGCTTGATTACTGGAAGAATCATAGTAACCTTGAAGACGGCGGAAAAACCGAGAAATTCAAAAAACAGCTGATCGACGAGTTCAACGCTCTGGGCATAAAAGGTATGCCGAAGGTGGAAAAGCTGAATGCTCTTGTGGGCGGCTACGTCAATATAGAATATCCTCTACCGGGCGGTATGAATGTGAAATTTCTGGATGACAGTGCGACATACTTCGGCAATCAGCTTGAGGGTGAGAACGGACGCTTTTTCGGTGTTATAGGAAATGCAGATTTTCTTCTGGTCAGCACCTATGGCAAGGACGTCACCGAGCCTGAACTTGTACTTTATAAAAAAAGATGATACGGCGGACAGCTTTTGCTGTCCGTTTTGTCATTATCAGGCGTTTTTCCACATAGAATTTACAAACACATTCTATGGAGGATCTATGTTTTATAAGAGCAAATTACTGCGTGATACCGCAATTCTGACCATATTTCAGCTTATCCTTGATTCTGCCGCGTTGCTTCTCAATGCGTTTATCACAAGGCAGCTTGGAGCACAGGCTATAGGCATCCTCTCGCTGATAGGCTCATTCCTGGGTCTTGCGGGCATTCTCTCAAACGGAAATGCTTTTCTGTGCACGAGCCGTCTTATCGCTGAGGAAACGGGGAAAGGAGGCGATCCTGACCGTGTGCTTTTTCACGGGATAAAGCTATGCCTGTGCCTGAGTACGGCTGTTTCTGTGGCAATTCTTCTGCTGTCAGAGCCCATATGCAGGCGATTTTTCAGCGGTGCAGATATGGCGGAGGCGCTGCGTATCATGCCTGTGGTGCTGGTGACGGGAGCGGTGGGAGCGTGTATCAAGGGTTACTTCAACGCAAGCCGCAGGACCCGTGTGACTGCGGTAGGTGATGTGATAGAATTTGCCGTAAGATCGGCAGTTATCGCAGTTCTGACGATGAAGCTGAAAGCCCCCGATGAAGCGGCGGTATGCCGTGTAATGATAAGCGGGATCGTGGCAGGCAATGCGGTGTCGCTTGCGTATTTATCGGTTATGTACCTGAAACTGCGTCCCCGCAGCAGCGGAAAGCCG
>CADBAC010000491.1 GCA_902792495.1 Ruminococcus flavefaciens
CTTGATACTCAGAAATGGGGCGGCATCATCGCTGATGAGAACGGTCTTACATCAAAGGAGGGCGTTTACGCCGGCGGCGACGCTGTTACAGGCGCTGCTACAGTTATCCTTGCTATGGGCGCAGGCAAAAAGGCTGCCGCAGCTATGGATGAGTATATGCAGAACAAGTGATCCTCTGAACGGGGTGAGATGATGACTAAAAATATCACCACGCAGACTCTGTCAAGACTGCCCCTTTATTTCAACTATCTTACTTCTCTGCCCGCTGACAAGAAAAACGGAAACATCTCTGCTACCGCAATAGCAGAAGCTCTTGGTCTGAACGATGTGCAGGTGCGCAAGGATCTTGCATCGGTAAGCCGTGGAGGCCGCCCGAAAGTGGGCTATTCAGCCTCTGAACTTATGGGCGATATAGGCAAATTTCTCGGATTCGAGAACCATGACGGCGTTGTTGTGGCAGGTATGGGCAATCTGGGAAGAGCCATGCTGGAATGTGACGGCTTTGCGGATTACGGCTTCGATATCCTCTGCGGATTCGACTGCGACGAGCAGCTTGTCGGAACAGAGATCAATAATCACAGTTCCCGAGGCTTCGGCTCAGGAGGTCTGCAATAAAATGGCGGAGGCAGGGATAGAGTATATCCTTAACTTTGCCGCAGTTCACCTTAATGCTCCCGATGGTGTTATGGTGCATAACGAGAATATATCACTTACGCTTGCCATGCTTGCAAGATGCAGGTTCAGCGAGTAACACGGCAAAAATCACAGGGGCGGACTTTCACGGAAGGTCTGCCCCTTTTTTGCTTCCCGTGACAGTTGACATCTGAAAATAAGAGTGGTATAATAATTCTGCACGGAAACGGCAATTAAATATACAGGAGATAGAAAAATGAAAAAAACAGTTGCATTCATAACTGCTGTAACAATGGCTTTATGTTCATTTGCAGCCTGCACACATAAAAATACAGAAAGCTCATCCGAAAGCAAGACTCCTGCTCCTCACGTTATCTCTGTTCCCTTTGACGCAGAAAAAGCTGAGGCGCTGTCAAAAGAGACAATAACAAACTACTTCAATGCTATCAACAGCGGAGACATTGCTTCTTCAATGACTTATCAGTATGACAATGATATGTTAAAGGCGGCCGCTGTAATGTCGGGTCTTGCCGCAAAAGGCGATTCCGCAGATGAAGCTGTTGAAAAGCTGATAGCCGCATATACAGAAACATACAAGGGCCATACCCTTACACTTAATGAAATAGTAAGCGTTGACAGCATCCCCGAGAACGGCTATATCCTTCTTGACGAGGCTTACGGCAGACTTTCCGAGATAAACAAGCTTATCGAGAAAAGCGGAAAAAAGATCGACCCTGAGAAAATTTCCGAAAAATACGGCGAGATCACAGATTTCAGCTCATACAGGAGAGAGTATGAGGAGGGCTATGATGTAGTTGCTTCAATCTCAGTTGATGACGAGACTAACGATCAGGAAATGCTTATATACCGTACAGTAGGCGGCAACTGGCAGATAGACATGACAGTGCCTGCACATATGCAGAAGAGCGAACAGGTAGACCTGGACAATACAGCTTCTTCAACAGCAGGTTCAGCAAGTTCTGTTCTCAAGAAGATGAAGGAAGCAGGCAAGGATATAAGCGGTACATTCATCATCAGCAGTGACGGTTCACAGGACTATAACGTTCCGGCTTCATTTGATATGGCAGACTTCCGCTCAAGGTATGCAGAAGAATATAAGGGCGCAGCAGATGCAAGCTACTTTATAGTAATAGATGATGAAATTGCGGCATATGCTGTATATGAGACAAGCGACAAGAAAACAGGCATATATCCATTCGGTCTTATCATCAAAAAGCAGGGAGATCGTCTTAGCTATGATGAACTTGACAAGGAGACCACATATACAAAGGACGACCTTTACGATATGTGCAAATCTGTGATAGGATAACAACAAAAGAACATATTATTAGTGAAAATGTATTTTTTAAGATAACTTTAAGGTTATTTTAAGGTTAATGGGGTAATATAATAATCGGATTAAGTAATCCCCCAATTCCCCTTCTATATTTATTCATTTTTTTGATCTGGCTATGCTTTGTTATGAAGCATAGCTTTTTACTTTTATTCGGGGGAACCATACAGCATGAGGTTTTCTCTGCAAAAACAGATTACTTGTTTAAAAGGTGTAAAGAAATATATGCATGATTACGCATACGCAGACGAACAAGATACCACAAAAACGCAGTTTATTATAGAGTTTGAGTGGGCTTGTAATCTCAGGTTCGTTCTCGCCGCCAAGTTTAGGCAGTCTAACCAGTTCTCCCTCGTAATATCTTGGGCCGCCAAGTGAAATATTGGCAAAGCTGCCAAGCATATCCATAACAGCACAGGATGAGGTGTTAACAAAGGTGTTGAAATGAGATTTGAGATTAGAGATGACTCTTTTGATGGAGAAAGAGAACATCATCATAAAGAACAGGCAGATTACAGCAGGTATCATCATAATCTGCTCGCTTTTATGAACAAAGATA
>CADBAC010000492.1 GCA_902792495.1 Ruminococcus flavefaciens
CAATAAAGGGAGGAGTTCCCATAGCAAACTGCGGTCCGGGCTGTATGTACAAGCAGTTTTTCCTTATCAGCTTTGATAACGGATTTCAGGGTTCGGCAGGCGCAGGCGGCGGAAATGTCCCCAGTGCAAATGTAGGCGAAAATGATATCGTTTTCGGCGGTACTCAGAAGCTTGACGACCTTATAAAGTCATCGCTTGCTGTACTCAAAGGGGACCTTTATGTAGCCCTCACAGGCTGTTCGGGAGAGCTTATTGGTGATGATGTTGAAAGCGTAGTCCGCAAGTATCAGGAACAGGGATTTCCGATAGTCTGTGCTGAAACAGGCGGATTCAAGGGAACAAATCTTACAGGTCACGAAATAGTTATCGAGTCAATAATAAACCAGTACGTGGGAGACTACGACGGCGAAAAAGAACAGGGACTTGTAAATCTCTGGTTCGATGTTCCATATTTTCATCAGAACTGGCGAGGTGATTACCTCGAAATTGTCCGTATTCTCAGAGCATCGGGACTTAAAGTAAATGTACTTTTCGGACCGCAGAGCGGCGGTGCAAAAGAGTGGAAGAATATTCCGAAGGCACAGTTCAATCTGGTGATATCTCCATGGGTAGGAGTAAAAACCGCAAAGCTTCTTGAAAGGAAGTACGGTCAGCCCTATCTGCACATACCCGAAATACCTATAGGTGAGGAAGCTACAACAGCATTTATCCGCAAGGTTGTGGAATTTGCAGGTATCAACAAGCGCAAGTCCGAGGCATTCATCAAAGAGGAATCACAGCTTTACTACTACTTCCTTGAACATTTTGCAGAATTTTTCTCGGAGTACTGGTTCGGACTTCCGTCACAGTTTGCAGTCATCGGCGACAGCGCATATACTCTCGCCTACACGAAATTCCTCGCATCTCAGATAGGAATGATTCCCGTAAAGCAGATAATCACGGACAATCCTCCGCCAAGATACAGAGAGCAAATAACCGAATACTTCCACAATATCGCAGAGGATGTATCAGTCGAGCCCGAATTTATCGAGGACGGCTATCTTGTGGAAGAATCGCTGAGAACAGTTGATTTTGGTTCGGGAGTACCGCTTATCCTCGGCACTACATGGGAGAGCGATGTTGCCGCCGAAAAGGGCGGACTGCTCATCGAGGTCGGCCCTCCCACAACGGAGGAAGTCACCATAAACAAGACCTACATAGGCTACCGTGGAGCGTTCACGCTCCTTGAGAGGATATATTCAGCCGCAGTTGGCGGTAAATAACGAGGTGATATTATGGCATACAGAATAGCTGTTGCGTCAACCGACGGCATCGTCGTAAATCAGCATTTCGGTCATGCAGAGAGATTTCATATAATCGAAATAGACGAAAAAACGTACAAATACAGCGGTACAAGGGAAGTTGAACGTGTCTGTCAGGGGCATTATCACAATGACTCGTCATTCGACAAGGTGATAGATGTACTCGGTGACGTTCATGCAGTAATTGTTGCGAAGATAGGCTCAGGCGCATCTCAGCAGCTTGAAAGCAGGGGACTTACAGTCTACGAAGCGCCCTTTCCCATCGAGCCGCTTATTGAAAAAATAATGGCAGACAAGCTGTGGGAGGTGGACGAATGGCAATATCCTACGAAGAACTGACCGACAAACACCCATGCTATGCAAGGGGAAAGAAGGGTACAACAGGCAGGATACATCTCCCCATAAGTCCAACCTGCAATATTGAGTGCCGTTTCTGTGACAGGCGTATCAACGACTACGAAAAGCGTCCCGGTGTGTCTTCAACGGTGATAAAACCTGAGGAAGCTATCGACGTTATAAAACGATCGCTTGAGCTCTGCCCTGCCATAAAAGTAGCAGGCATCGCAGGCCCCGGAGATACTCTTGCATCGGATTACGCACTTGAAACATTTAGGCTGATAAAGAAGAATTTTCCCGACCTTGTGAAGTGCATGAGCACAAACGGACTTCTGCTTGCTGAAAAGGCGGACGAGATAATTTCAACTGATATCGACTCGCTGACGGTCACAGTAAATG
>CADBAC010000493.1 GCA_902792495.1 Ruminococcus flavefaciens
CCTCCTCATAATATCTTGTAAAATCTCGCAAATACTCACGAAATCTCAGTTTTTCAAATTCACAAGCGTTGGATAAGAGCTATGTTGTGGATAATTCATTGCATATTATGCAGAATATAGCGGATTCAGGGTATAAGGAACAAGGCGTCATCCGAAAATATTTTTTAAAGGCCTTGATGCGAACCCATTCCGTTACGGCAGCAAACCTCCTATGTCCAACGGGATCATCCGTTATGCGGAGTCCCAACTTCCTTCGTCCTGCTTATCCATAACCGGGCGTCAGCGCAGCTCCTTTATGAGGTCATGCCCCATGGATGATATTCCTGCTGACTGCTGGCTCTTTCTTTACTTGTATCTACTAAGCTTCCGTTACAGCACCATTTAGTGGACGCTTCCTGTAAGTTCTGCTTTTAGGGCTTACACCCGCTTATGCAGCTTCTGCCGCATTCTCAGGACGCCTGATATCGCTTATTAATTTCTCAGGATCATAGTCTGCACCGCTTCTCAGCATAGTATAAAATACTCGTATCAGCTTGTTGGATAACACCATCAACGACTGCATTTTTTTGAGCGGATTCTCTTTTCTGCTTGTATAATAGCGATGTATTTCTTTGAATTCCTGATTGCTTGCTGTCAATGATAAGACTGCCTCAAACAACAGATATCGAAGACGTTTCCGTCCTCGCTTGCTTATCCTTGACTTGCCATTGTGCTTGCCGGAACTGTTTTCGACTATTGCAAGTCCTGCAAGCTTTTGTAGTTGCTTTGCACTTGTGAAACGGCTGATTTCTCCGACTTCTGCGATAAATCCTGATACGGTCTTCATTCCGATACCTTTTATCTGCAATAATTTCTCTGCATAAGGCACCTTACCAACCAATTCTTCAATCAGTTCTATTATCTGTTCAAGTCGTTTTTGCAGCCTTTCAAAATCTTCAAGCAGCAGTGACATCTCTATTCTTGCTGTATCAAGTCCTTCAGTATAGCCTATGCTTCGCTGTGCAGCCTCTACCAGGGTCTGTGCCCTCTTTTTACCGACTGCTTTAAGCTTTGCATCTCTCCATATCTGATTGATCTTTTCTGCTCCGAAATTTATGATATCACGTGGCAATGCTGCTTTTTTTAGTATCATCATACTGCTGATCGCATTGAAACTTCCATATACTTCACTGTATTCAGGAAAATATACTGCAAACCAACGTTGTATGCGATTCTTGCATCTGGTCAGCTCTGCTTCGATCTGAAATCGCATATTTGATGCATTCCTGATCTCTGCATACAGACCTTCAGGCATATACGGATAAGCATATCTGCCTTCAATGACAAGCTTTGCAATAGTTTTAGGATCTTTTCTGTCATTCTTGCTTGGCAGATGATCATCAAGCTCCTTACTTCGTTTTACATGAAGCGGATTAACGAGTACCGGTTTCATTCCGTTGTCTTGAAGAAACTTAGCAAGATCGAACCAATAGTGTCCTGTGGGCTCCATGCCCGGTATAACGGTTTCTTTTCCGCTTTTCTCCAGTATCAATGATACCCATTCAAGAAAGCCAGCAAATCCCTCTGCGTCATTTGAGAATGCGAACGCTTTCTTTGAGTACTCTATTCCTCTCCAGTCGAATGCTCTTGCGTAGTGCTTGCTACTGCCTACATCTATTCCGATTATTAAATTTCCTTCTCCTACTTGCAAAAGCTTTTCATTTTGTGTATAATTCATATTAGAACACCTTTCTGTAGTTTGTTGTACTAACTTTCGCTTCGTCAGTATTTACATTCTACTCTGAGGTGTTCTTTTTTGCAACTCCCGTTTTTTATTCTTTTACAGGAAGCTCCTTTCAGGTTTTTAACCTTACATTATATCATGGATTTTAAAAATGTCAATAGTTTTTTGAAAAAATATACCGATATACTTTTACGTTTACCGGTATACTGAGGAAGAGGGGACAGAGTTTATTATTCTCGTGTGTTAACTTTCCAAATATGGAAGATGTGTTTTTCAGCGAGATCAATGATCTGTTTCAGATAATCGTTA
>CADBAC010000494.1 GCA_902792495.1 Ruminococcus flavefaciens
TTTTCAGCGATATTCATTATATACCCCATCGGACAAAAAGTCAATAGATTTCGGATATTTTTCAATTAAAAAAGAAATTTGACATTCCCTTATATATTACTTATAAAAATATGCTGAAAATTTTTTATCCTATGTTGACTCAATCAGTCAAAACGTAGGTTTGCAAAAACGATTTGTAAACTTTTGGAAACTCCTCTTTACATTCACCTTAAAAAGTATTAAAGTATATTGTGGAATAAGGAATAGAAAACTTTGCAAATAATACTGATCCCATAAACGTTAGCGGATAAAGATGACGAGCAGAACAGTTGTCTGTCAAGGCAGACGGCGCAGGCATACTGACGTATGTCAAGGAGGATAACGCAGACAGGCGGAATATATGCCGACATATTTGTCTGCTGTTGTTTATGGGATCAGTATAAGGAGGATATTAATATGAGAAACAAAAAACAGAGACTTCTCTCAGCGGCAGCGGCGGCTGTTATTGCAGTTACAGCGGCCGTGCCCTATGTGTCAGTCCCCACTGCCGTGTACGCAGGACAGCAGCTTGGCCAGACCGATTTCGATGAAGGAGTGGGTCTGCCGTGGCATATCGTTGAATCTGCTCCCGGAGTTATGGATTTCGCCATTGAAGACGGCAAATACAACGTTACTATCATCAACCCCGGCGGCGCTTCCCGTGGAGGCGAGGACAGATGGGACTGCCAGTTCCGTCACCGTGGACTGAAGATCGTATCAGGCCATCAGTACGAGGTGAAGTACGACATCACCGCAACGGAAAGCGGTATGTACTACACAAAGATAGGCAACCTCGACGGCGATGTGGAGCTGTGGCACAACAATATGGCCGACAATGGCCCCGACTTCAACGGTTCATGGGACCTGATACATATCGACGCAAACAAGACAAACAGCGTATCTCTCACATTTACAGCTACTCAGAATATGGAAGTGGCTGAGTGGGCTTTCCATCTCGGCGGCAGCGGACAGTATACTCCGCAGGACTGCTTCCCCGAGGGAACTGTGATATCTTTTGACAATATGTCGCTTATCGACCTTACAAGCGACGAAAATGACTATCCCGAAAAGGAAGTCTGGCAGAGAGCCGATATCCTTACAAATCAGCTGGGATATTTCAGCGGACGTGCCAAGAGAGCAACTCTCCTCACCGATTCCGACAAGGAAATGGACTTTCAGCTGAAGGATGCCTCAGGCAGTACCGTTTACAGCGGCAAGACCAAAAAGTTCGGCTTCGACGAGGACTCAGGCGACAACGTGCAGGTCATTGATTTTACCGATTTCACAGGCGAAGGCTCATTCTACCTTGAGACTTCCGATGGTGCTCAGAGCCGTGAATTCAATATCGGCGGCTCATCCGAATACTCAAGTATGCTCTACGATTCTCTCAATTACTTCTATCAGAACAGAAGCGGAATCCCCATCGAGAGTCAGTACATCTCCTCTGGAGATACTTCCGCTCTTGCCCGTGCAGCCGGTCATCCTACAGATATGGCAGAGATAGAGCAGACATGGGGCTACAGCGGATCAAGCGGTTCTATCGACGTTACAGGCGGTTGGTACGATGCAGGCGACCACGGCAAATACGTCGTAAACGGCGGATTCTCCCTCTGGATGATGCAGAATCAATACGAAACAGCTGTGAAGTACGGCTTTGAGGACGTTTACGCTGACGGAACTATGCTCATCCCCGAATGTTCAAACAGCTTCCCCGATCTTCTCGATGAAGCAAGATGGGAAATGGAGTGGATGTTCAGCATGATAGTTGACAGCGGTGAATACGAGGGTATGGTCTACCACAAGGCTCATGATGAGAAGTGGACTGCTCTCGGAATCGCTCCTGCTGACGATGATATGAAGCGTATAGTCAAGCCTCCCACGACTGCGGCTACTCTCAACTTTGCAGCCTGTGCAGCTCAGGCTTCACGTTTGTGGAAAGGCATAGATGACGAATTCTCAGCGAAGTGTCTCGAAGCTGCCGAAAAGACCTATGAAGTAGCCAAGGCTC
>CADBAC010000495.1 GCA_902792495.1 Ruminococcus flavefaciens
CCTCCGCAAAGGTTCACAGTGCCCGATTTTTCGTACTTCTTGTTAGCTTCGGAGATGCCTCTGAGAAGGTTTTGGCGCATTGCGATGAAATCGTAGATGTCCAGGCTTTCGTCGCCGTTCATATCAGCGTTAGTGCTGTCATCGATTTTGCCATTGCCGTGGAGCCATTGTCTGAACATTACGGTATCTGCAAGATTGAAAACTCCGTCATAGTTGATATCGCCCTTTGGCCTTGGCGGCTCGAGAGCAGAAGCGTTTACAGCTGTAAGGGGAGCTGCAAGGGAAATTGCCATAAGACCTGCTAAAAATCGTTTATACATTTTCATGATCGTGACCTCCTTGACATGGATTGGTGTTTTATATATAGCTTAACGAAAATAAGGCGGCATATGTGCGGTCTTAATTGTAAACATTCTGTGAACATTTGCGATCCGATTTATTTTCTCATATCATGCAATATCGCTATTGACAATTTTACGGAAATATATTATAATAGTATGTAATGCTTTTAAATTTTTTTAAAGGAGTGCATAATTATGGCAGTTAAACAGATGTCCAGAGACAGCTACGACAAGCTCGTTGCAGAACTCAATGACCTTATTATCAATAAACGTAAGGAAGTCGCTGAAAGACTTAAAGTCGCACGTTCTTACGGAGACCTTTCAGAAAACGCTGAGTACGATGAAGCTAAAAACGAACAGGCTATCCTCGAAGCTCACATTGCCGAGCTCCAGTATACTATCGACAACGCTGAGATCGTTGATGATTCAAACATCTCTGTTGATGAGATCGGTATGAGCTCAAAGATCACTATCAAACGCCTCGATACAGGCAAAATTGAAACATTCACTATCGTTTCTACCAACCACGCAAATGTCCGTGAGGGCAAGATCTCTGATGAGTCTCCTATCGGCAAGGCTGCTATGAAGAAGAGAGTAGGCGATGTATTTATCGTTGATGCTCCTGCCGGAGAACTCAGGTTCGAGGTCGTAGAGATATCCAAGTAATCGAAAGGACGTTATATCATAATGAGCGAAAACCAGGTAAACAACGCTGCTCAGACTCCCGAAGAGCCTGAGCAGGATATAAATATTTTAAAGAAGGACAGACTCGATAAGCTGGCTGCTCTCCGTGAGGAAGGCACCGACCCGTTCGTTATCACAAAGTTTGACGTTACAGGCCACGCTGCTGACTACAAGGCTGAGTATGAGAAGAAGGAAGCTGAGATCATCGCTGCTGCAAACGGCGACGAGGAAAAGATCGCTGCTGACCTTGAGGCTCTCAACAGCAATATTGTCCGTATCGCAGGCCGTATCATGAGCTGGAGAGATATGGGTAAGGCTAATTTCATCGATGTTCGTGACGCTTCCGACAGAATACAGGTGTATGTTCGTTCCAATGATGTCGGAGCAGACCTGTTCAAGACTTTCAAGAAGAAGTGGGATATCGGCGATATCGTTGGTATCGAGGGTTATCTTTTCAGAACAAAGAGGGGAGAGATCTCCATCCATGCTAAGGGCATTACTCTCCTTTCAAAGTCACTGCTTCCTCTCCCTGAGAAGTGGCACGGACTGAAGGATACAGATACAAGATACCGTCAGCGTTATCTCGACCTTATCATCAACCCTGATGTCAAGGATACTTTCGTAAAGCGTTCAAAGATAATCGCTTCCATCAGACGCTATCTGGATGATCAGGGCTTCATGGAAGTTGAGACTCCTATGCTCGTTTCAAACGCAGGCGGTGCTGCTGCAAGACCTTTCGAGACTCACTACAATGCTCTCGATGAGGAAGTTAAGCTCCGTATCAGCCTTGAACTCTACCTCAAGAGACTTATCGTCGGCGGACTTGAAAGAGTTTACGAGATCGGCAGAGTTTTCCGTAATGAAGGCGTTGACACCCGTCATAACCCTGAGTTCACACTTATGGAACTCTATCAGGCATACACCGATTACTACGGCATGATGGACCTTACAGAGAATATGTTCCGTCACGTTGCTCAGGAAGTTTGCGGTACTACCTGCG
>CADBAC010000496.1 GCA_902792495.1 Ruminococcus flavefaciens
TGACAAAACTCAGAAGCGTGAGATGGTGCGTTTGGTTGACAATACCCAAAAGCGTGAAATGTTTCGGGTCATCGACAAAGAACCTAAGTGTGAAATGGTCAGATTAATACATAAGAACAAACCTTATGACTCATAAGTAATTGTTCTAAATGTTGATTATGATAAAATTCAGTATTATGACCATATATTATTAATATGATATTAGTATACATCGATGTAAAAGGATGTAACGTATAAAACATAGTAATATGTTTTTAAGTTTATTATCCGGATGAGACGAAGATGTATTCTGATATGAAGCTGTCTGATGTAACAGAAAGTTCTGTTATCAACATAGTGAAAAATAATTAATAGAAAGGAGAATAAATATGAGCAGCAAGTTATATTATACTGCAATGGAAATTGCGAAGCTGCTGGATGTATCACGCACAAAGGCATACGATATTTGCCGTGAGCTTAATGAAGAATTGGAAGAAGAAGGGTACATAGTAATTCCGGGAAAGCTTCCTAAGAAGTATCTCGAAGAAAGAATATATGGACTTGTGGGCTGACAGAAGGTATTCCGGGAGGTTCATATCTCCCGGAAACATATTGAAATAAGGAGGAAAGCAAAAATGACTATCAAGAAAAATAAAAATGGATTGTGGGACGTTCAGTTCTACTACAAGGATTACAGGGGACAAAATGTCAAGAAGCATAAGAGGAACTTTAAGACAAAAAAAGAAGCTAAGGAATGGGCAGAGCAGTTTATTTCACAGCAATCGTGTAATCTTGATATGGATTTTCAGTCGTTCTATCAGCTGTACAAAAATGATATGAAACAGCGTCTCAGGGATAACACGATCAATACCAAGAATTATATTGTCGAGATGAAGATACTGCCGTTTTTCGGCAGAAAAAGAATGTGTGATATAACAGCCGCAGATGTAAGACAGTGGCAGAATAAACTGATGCGGCAGAATTTCTCACAGACTTATCTTAAATCAATAAACAATCAGCTGAGTGCGATCTTCAATTATGCTGTAAGATATTACGATCTGCCGAAAAATCCATGTACACAGGCAGGTTCAATAGGGAAGAGGGATGCAAAGGAAATGCAGTTCTGGACACAGGAAGAATTTGAGATATTTATTGAGGCAGTCAGAGATAAGCCGCTTTCATATTATGCTTTTATGACGATGTATTGGACAGGGGTAAGATTAGGTGAACTTCTTGCACTGACACCGGGAGATTTTGACATGGAAAACAAAACGCTGAGCATAACAAAATCTTATCAGCGCATTGCGGGAAAGGATGTTATTACCGAACCCAAAACGCCTAAGGGTAAGAGAGTAATAACTCTGCCGGATTTTCTTGTTTCGGAATTGACTGAGTACATAGGGAAGCTTTACGGCATCATGAAAGATGGCAGATTGTTCGGAGTCACAAAATCATATCTTGAAAAAGAGATGCAGAGAGGTGTAAAAAAGTCGGGTGTAAAGAAAATACGTCTGCACGATATCCGCCACAGTCATGCGTCTTTGCTTATATCAAAGCTTGGCGCACAGCCGAAGCTGGTAGCCGACAGACTTGGACATGAAAAGATACAGACAACGCTTTCAATTTATTCACATCTGTATCCGGATCAGGCGAGATCACTGGCGGATAAGCTTGATGAACTATTTGAAAGTGAAGATGGTGAAAAAGATGCCGGGACAACATAAGAACTTAACAATATCATTCAGACCGTCTGAATGGGAGAAACATCTTATAGACCAACGGGCTTTTCTGAGCGGTATCAATAAGAAGGATTTTATAATACGCAGCTGTATATATTCCAACATAGTTGTTGTGGGTACGAAAGAAAATATCCGGCGCATTGTTGATACAGCACAGGAAATGCAGAATACGATGAAGGAGCTTGCCGGGCTGATTCAGTCCGGCGAGTTTGTTTTGTCCGATGAAAGCTACAGAGAATTGAAGGGCGATTATCTTGCTTTTGTTCTTGCAGTGTCGGATATACGTGACGGGG
>CADBAC010000497.1 GCA_902792495.1 Ruminococcus flavefaciens
AGCTACTGTTCATTTGTCTCTCATTCTATGGACTCCGCTATAAAGCTGATGCCCGACTATATCAGCGCACTTTGCCGTGAACTGAAAATCATCGGTGACCTTGTCAAGGAGACTGAAACAAAGATCGATACGATCTACTTCGGCGGCGGAACTCCCACATCCATTTCAGCTGATGATCTCCGAATGATAATGCAGGCTGTTCAGGATAATTTCGACCTCGATAATGTCCGTGAATATTCAGTAGAAGCAGGACGTCCCGACACCATAACCGAAGAAAAACTTCGTGTCATCAAAGAATACGGCGCAGACAGAATATCGGTAAATCCTCAGACGCTGAATGACGATGTGCTGAAAGTAATTGGCAGAAAGCACTCGGGCGAGGACGCTGTACGTGCATTTGAACTTGCAAGAAAAGTCGGATTTACCAATATCAATACCGATCTCATTGCAGGTCTGCCTACCGAACGGTTTGAAAGCTTCAAAAACACGCTCGACAAGATGATAGAATTATCCCCCGAAAGCATAACCGTGCATACTCTTACAATAAAGCGCTCGGCTACTCTCTTTGAAAAAGGCAGCGAGAATGTTTCAAATCCTGCCGCTGAAATGGTTCGCTACAGTGTGGACGCTCTTATGGAAAACGGATATCTCCCCTACTATATGTACCGTCAGAAGAATACAGTGGACAATCTTGAGAACGTAGGATATGCCAAAAAAGGCTTTGAAAGCTACTATAATATCTTCATTATGGACGAGACTCAGACCATTCTCGGTGCAGGCTGTGCGGCATCAACGAAACTTGTTTATCCAGATAATAAGATAGTCAGGATACACAACTATAAATTCCCCTATGAGTACATCCGCTCATTTGACAAACTCATGGAAAAGAAAGGAGAGATCAGAGAATGCTTGCTAAAAATCAGGTCTGTATGACCGAAATCACAGATATGACTGCCGAAGGTAACGGCGTTTGCCATATCGACGGCATTGCTGTATTTGTCCCCGATACCGCTGTAGGTGATAAACTCAATGTGAGAATTGTAAAGGTGCTGAAAAACTACTGTTTCGGCATTATCGAGAATATTATCGAGCCTTCCCCTGACAGGATCACAGACAGCTGCAATATCTATAAAAAATGCGGCGGATGTGTGTTCAGACATATCTCATATGAAGCGGAATGCCGCATAAAAGCAAGCATAGTAACCGAGGCTTTTTCACGTATCGGCCACCTTGTCCCAAAAGAAATACTACCGATATTTGCGTCCGATTCTATTGAAGGATACCGCAATAAAGCTCAGTATCCGTACGCTGACTGTAAAAATGCCGACAGCAGATCAAATCCGAAATTCGGCTTCTATGCTCCACGCTCACACAGACTTGT
The DNA here is from genome assembly GCA_902792495.1 of Ruminococcus flavefaciens. GTDB lineage: Bacteria > Bacillota > Clostridia > Oscillospirales > Ruminococcaceae > Ruminococcus > Ruminococcus flavefaciens_Z. The sequence goes on from CADBAC010000497.1 coordinate 1,382, forward strand.
TCCTGTTACATATTGTGAGTTGCAGCCTGTTGCTTTTGGCGATATTCTCAGGATCTGTGAGAAAAAACTCGGAACAGACGAATTCCGTGCCATAAAGCCATATAATGAGACCACAGGAAACGGAGTTCTCAGGCATCTCTATATCCGTCAGGGCTTTCACAGCAAAGAGATAATGGTATGTTTCGTTATTGCTAAAGAAAACAGCGTGATACGCAAGCAGCTCACTGCTCTCGGAAACGCTCTTATTGCCGAAAATCCTCAAATAATATCAGTGATGATAAACATTAATCCGCAGAAGACTAATGTCATCCTCGGAAATAAAACTGTTTGCTTAATTGGCAATGACACCATTTCAGATACACTGTGCGGAGTTCCGGTCTCACTCAGTCCGCAAAGCTTTTATCAGGTAAATACCGCTCAGGCAGAAAAACTTTTCAGTGAAGCAAAACGACTTGCCGCTCCGAAGAAAGATGAACTGCTTCTTGATCTCTATTGCGGTGCAGGAGCAATCGGACTTTCCATGGCCAACGAGGTCGGAAAAGTTATCGGAGTGGAAGTAGTTCCACAGGCAATTGAGGACGCTAAGGCTAACGCAAAACGTGCAGGTATCAGCAACGCTG
>CADBAC010000498.1:0-1999 GCA_902792495.1 Ruminococcus flavefaciens
GCACGCTTCCGATATAGTCAGCCACTTGCTTTGCGTATTTCAGATCGATAGCGTCTGTATCCATACCGATAGCAAATGTAGATACAGGCTTATCGGATACACGCTGTGCAATGGCGCAAACAAGAGATGAATCAAGTCCGCCTGACAGCAGAAATCCCACCTTTGCATCTGCGTCAAGGCGCTTTTTTATGCCTGTCACAAGCTTATCGTGAATATTGGCACATACAGTTTCAATATCATCATGAATGACATTTTCAACTGCTGTAATATCGCAGTAGCAATGGAATCCGCCGTCTTTATAATAATATCCCGGCGGAAACGGCATGACCTTTTTGCATATTTTCACGAGATTTTTTGCTTCGCTCGCAAATACTATCGTATCGCCGTCAAAGCCGTAATACAGCGGACGTATGCCGATCGGATCACGGGCAGCTATAAAAGTATGCTGCTCATGGTCGTAGATGATGCAGGCAAACTCCGCATCGAGCATTGCGAACATATCCGTGCCGTATTCCTTATAGAGGGGCAGCAGTATCTCGCAGTCGCTGTCGCTGGCGAAGCTGTATCCCTTTTCAATAAGCTCGTCACGCATTTTTCGGAAGCCGTATATCTCACCGTTGCAGACAACATAATTGCCCTCAAGACCGAATGGCTGCATCCCCTCGGGAGTAAGTCCCATTATCGAAAGGCGCTGGAATCCCAGAACACCGTCTTTAAGATCGATTATTCTCTCATCGTCAGGACCTCTCGACACCGTTGCCGTAAGCCCCTCCGAAACCTTCTGCATACCGCCGCTTTTGCCGCAGTATCCCATTATCGTACACATTTTCTGTTCCTCCGGATCATAGTTATATGAAGAGCCAGTATCGCCATTGATACAAGCTCTTTGAAAATGTCACCCATGTATTTTTTCGTCAAATTTATTCTTGCTGCCTGCACCTGTTACATCCACAGGGTATTTACCTGTAAAGCATCCGCTGCAATATCCGCTTTTTCCTTCAATAAGTCCGCTGAGTGCTTCTACAGGCAGATATGCAAGAGAGTCTGCACCGATCACTTTCGCTATCTCCTCGGCAGAATCATACTTGCCTGCGATAAGATTCTCCTCAGAATCTATATCTGTGCCGAAATAGCATGAATGCAGAAACGGAGGAGATGATATGCGTACATGAACTTCCTTCGCCCCTGCGTCACGCAGCAGCTTAACTATTCTTGCACTGGTCGTACCACGGACAATGGAATCATCTATCATTATCACACGCTTGCCTGCTACGGTTTCACGTACCGCATTAAGCTTTATTTTTACCGCATTCTCACGCTGCTCCTGCTGAGGCTGGATGAAACTTCTGCCGATATACTTGTTCTTGATAAAACCGATGCCGTATGGTATGCCGCTTTCGTTGGCATATCCAAGTGCAGCATCAAGTCCCGAATCAGGAACACCTATTACTATATCCGCATCGACCGGACTGTGCTTTGCCAGTAATTCTCCGGCTTTAAGTCTTGCATGATGAACCGATACTCCCTCGATCACCGAATCGGGACGAGCAAAATAAATATACTCAAAAATGCAGATATTCCGCTTCTCTGCGCAGTTTGTACGGATAGACCGCAGTCCTTCACGGCTAATGACAACTATCTCCCCTGCTTCGATATCACGTATGAATTCTGCTCCCACAGTTTCAAGTGCGCAGGACTCCGATGCAACTACATATGCACCGTCATGAGTCTTGCCTATGCAAAGCGGACGGAATCCGTCAGGGTCACGGAACGCAATAAGCTTCGTGGCTGTCATAAGTATGCATGAATACGCACCTTTCAGCCTTGGCATTGCCCTTTCAACCGCCTCTTCCGTTGAGTGACAGTTCAGGCGTTCACGCACTATCTCATAGGCTATTGCCTCGGTATCGGATGTGCCGTGGAATATTGCTCCGGAAAGCTCAAAATTCCGTCTCAGTTCTGCCGCATTCACAAGATTGCCGTTGTGGACAAGTGCCAG
>CADBAC010000498.1:2040-2620 GCA_902792495.1 Ruminococcus flavefaciens
ATGTTGCCTTTGCCAAGCTTGTCAAGTTCCTCACGGCTGAAAACTTCCGATACCAGTCCGTCAGCCCGTTTATGTCTGAATACTCCGTCGTCGCAGACCGCAATGCCGCAGCTTTCCTGTCCACGATGCTGAAGCGCATACAGTCCGAAATATGCTGAGGACGCAGGATCGGCACTTTCGTTTTCGTATATGCCGAAAACTCCGCATTCCTCATGTATTGAATCAAACATTATCACACCTCTTAAAGATACTGCTCGTTGATCTTGTCTATAAGTTCAAGAGCCGCAATGCTCTTTTTCTTACGCTTGTTCATAGCGTACTGCTCCACATATGCGTGAGCTTCGTCCTCGGTCATCCCTTTGTATTGCATAAGAAGGAATTTCGCCTTGTCAACAGTCTGTATCTCACGTATTTTTTCCTCAAGGCGAAGATTCTCGGCATACAGCTTCAGCGAACGGTTCAAAGCTACATCCAGCGTTTTTATCAGCTGATAAAGCAAAGTTTTGCTGAACGGCTTTCCGACTATAAGTATACCGTATTTCTCAGCCCTGTCGCTTATCTTTCCGATATGCTCTTCTTT
>CADBAC010000499.1 GCA_902792495.1 Ruminococcus flavefaciens
GCGGTTCATCCTTCGATAATCAGGCACTTTTCGATTTCAGCGGAAAGCCTCTGGAATCGCTGGATGTGTTCCTGAATGTTTATCCGCAGGCTGAAAAACAGACAACGACTACCGTCACAACTTCCGTGTCTGTCACCACCGCAACGACAGCTTCACAGTCTGATAAGACCTGCAAGATAATGGCTATCGGCGATTCCATCACCGACGGCTATGGAGTGGGCGGCTCTTACCGTAAGTTCCTCTATCACGAACTGACCGAACAGGGACTGAAAGTGGACATGGTCGGCTCAAAGGGCGATGGCTCCGGTATGAAGTATACCGATCCCGCAACAGGAAAAAGCTTCGATTACGACGACGGCAACACAGGCTACAGCGGCTACGCTATACAGGAGTACAGCGGCAGAAGCGGCATCCTCGAAACGCTGAAGTCTACGGGCTGTCTTGCCGAATCGCCCGATATAGTGCTGCTTCAGATAGGCACCAACGACATCATCGACAATCACGAACTTGACACCGCAGGCGACAGATTAAAGGGACTTATCAGCTATATCCTTGACAATATCCCAGAAACGTCGGCTCTTTTTGTTACCACTATCCCTGATGTTGACCCCAACCGCAGGGAAGTGTACGACTGGTTCGGCAATTACCGTCACAGCGCCGACTGGCAGACTCAGTACGACGACACAACAGCCGAAAGGAACATCCACTCAGCAGTTGAAAAGTATAACAGCGACATACAGAAGATCGTGTCGGATATGGCTAAGACAGACAGCAGAGTTCATTTCGCAGACGTAAACAGCGCAGTCACCAGCGTGAAAACTCAGCTTGGCGACGGCGTTCATCCCAATGAAGACGGCTACAAGGCAATGGGCGGATACTGGGCGGACGTGATAAGCGGCTACCTCAGCGGAAAGCCCGATGTTACGGTGACCACTCAGAAAAAAGATGTCATCCTCGGTGACATGAACGGTGACGAGACAGTCGATGTCTATGACCTTATCTCGCTCCGCAAGGCTGTGCTGAAAAAGACATATAGTATGTCCGGCGACTTCAACGGCGATAACGAGCTTGGTGTTGCCGATCTTGTGGCATTGCAGAATTTCCTGCTTGGCAGACATTGATCCTGAAAAAATAATATTCTATATGTCCCATCGTCGGACAATAAGGTGAAAATATGTACGAAAACAAAACAGAAGAGATACCTGTAAAAGCCGTGCTTGCCTGCGTGGATACAGGTGAATTTGACGCTGAGACCTCCATTAAGGAACTTGAAGAACTTGCCGCTACCGCAAATGCCGATGTAGTGGGAAGCATCATTCAGAAGCGTCCTTCATACGACCCTGCTACCTGTATGGGTGCAGGCAGACTGGAGGAACTGAGAGAACAGCTTGAAGCCCTTGAAGCGGAACTGGTCATATTCGACCATGAACTTACAGGAGTTCAGGTGAGGAATATCGAACAGCTTCTTGATGTAAGAGTTATCGACAGAACTACTCTCATTCTCGATATATTCGCTCAGCGTGCAAGAACAAAAGAAGGCAAGCTTCAGGTAGAGCTTGCTCAGCAGAAATACCGCCTTCCCAGACTTACGGGTATGGGTACAGCACTCTCCCGACTTGGCGGCGGAATCGGCACAAGAGGTCCCGGTGAAACAAAGCTGGAGACCGACAAACGTCACATCCGCAAAAGGATATCTTACCTCGAAGCAGAACTTGAAGAACTGAAGAAGCACCGTGATTTCTCACGCTGAAGAAGCACCGTGATTTCTCACGCTCACGCCGTAAAAAGGACGGTGTGCTGTGTGCGGCTATAGTAGGCTACACGAACGTGGGAAAGTCCACTTTGCTCAACGCTCTCACTGATGCAGGAGTCCTTGCGGAAAATAAACTTTTTGCCACACTGGATATCACATCACGTTCTATCGAACTGCCTGACGGAAGAAGCGTAATGCTCATAGACACAGTAGGACTTATCCGCAGACTGCCCCATAATCTGGTGGAAGCCTTCAAATCCACTCTGGAAGAAGCGGCGGCAGCGGATATAATCCTCAATGTTCAGGATCTGACCTCTCCCGAAATAAAGGAACAGGCCGAGGTGACTGCTCACCTTCTCTCCGAGCTTGGCTGTGAGGGGATACCGCAGATTTACGTCATGAACAAGGCGGATGCGGCACCTTTTACAGATACCGTTTTTGAGGACGACAATACCGTTCTCATAAGCGCAAAGGAACAGACAGGCTTCGATAAACTGCTGGACTGCATTGTCAGGAACCTCCCCGAAACTGCAAAGAGGATGAGGCTGCTGATACCGTATGACAAGACCGCTTTCATCGGAAAGATAAGGCAGGAGGGGAAAGTATTCTCCGAGGAGTACGGCGCAGACGGCACAGAGATAGACGCACTGGTTGATATCAAACTTGTCAGGGAAGCAGAATCCTACAAAATTTAAAACTTATTTACTCAATGTTAATACGCATATTTGGCCAATACACCTTGAAAACATGGAAATAACGTGATATAATTAAGTCACGTTAGTCAGTTTTATCACAGAAAGGAAAAAGATATGACTAAGAGGCTAAAAGCTTTACTGCTGGCTGCTGCTGTTTCATTATCACTTACAGCCTGCAGCGGCAAGGATAATAAATCGTCATCTTCGCCTTCGGAAACTTCAGCAACTCAGCCCGCTGACATCGGCACTCCCGAAGAACAGAATGCAGAAGGCTTGTCAGATGATCCATCAAAATCAGAGGAGGGTGCAGCTGCACATATCAGTCCTATGGAAACAATCAGTTCTAATCTTGGCTGCAAAGTTGATGTAAATACCGTTGTGCCACATACAGACGGTTCAAACACATATAATATGCCGCTTGCCGATTTCGTCAATGAGGGAGATTACATAAGGTCGTTCACTTTCATCATTTACGGCGTAGGCGGAAATATAAATGATTTCAAGGGCGGCTTCGGAATCTCACTTCTTGACGGATGTCCTGCTGAAACCAATCCGAACTGGTATCAGACAGATCCGCAGATAATCCCGACACAGGGCGGATACGGCGAGGTCAGATGGGATGTACCGCCCGAGGTCGCTGAATATGTCAATGTTAACGGAGAAGTTCAGTTCGGCTACTACTGGGGCGATTGCAATTCCGTCAGACTGGACAGTGTATTCTGCGAATTCACACGTACAGTCAACGTTCCGACCGACGGAAGCCAGACTGTGGAAGTCGCACAGACCGTAAACTTCAACAGCGATAATCTCGGCTTTGAGGTCCCGCTGGACTTCCTCCCCGAGGATACAGTTCCGGAAGCTATTACCGTTGACCTCAGCGCAGAAGATACTATAAATATGTTCCAGGGACAGTTCATGTATGAATCTCCCATCGGTACATATAGGAGCAACAAGATAGGCCTTTGCCGGAACGACAAGAACCTTCAGCTCACATGGTTCCTGAATAACGAGGCAAAACAGTATTACGCTCCTAACGGCAAATTCAAACTCTTATACTGGTACGGCGGACAGGAAGAGATCACTATGAATAATCTTACAGTAAGATACAGCAATAAGGATACTTCATCCGTTCAGGAAGTTGTCGGCGGTATCGGAGATGCAGCTGTGGAAGATACAGGATTCCGCTCGGCAAGCCAGATAGT
>CADBAC010000500.1 GCA_902792495.1 Ruminococcus flavefaciens
ATCGGTCTTAACGGTTACACACTATGTTCGGGCATAATCTGCGAGGAACTGAACGGAAGCGACTATATTGCCGTTCCTTTTGAAAGCGGTAATGATGAAGTAATGGAAATAGGCTATATCACGCTGAAAAATGTTATACTCAGCGAGATGGCCGATATATATCTGGATGAACTGAAAAAATATCTGGGAATAGATTGAGGCAACAAGGGCGGGATGACCGCCCTTTGAAAAAAATATAATGCATACCTTATCTATAGGAAAAGTCTATAACTATCAATAGCACTTACGTATTGGACATATGACTTGTGCAGTGATAAAATTGATACATACGAAAAATGATAGGAGATGTCTGCATGAAAGAGATAATTTGGCTCGGCCGTGGCGGTCAGGGCGCATTTACAGCGGCAAAGCTTCTCGGAGCCGCTTATACCATTGACAGCGATGATAAATATGCCCTTGCTTTCCCGTCATTCGGCCCCGAGAGAAGGGGAGCGCCTGTAAGAGCCTTCACAAAACTTGACGGCAAGCCCGTTACTGACAGGAGCCAGACCGAAAAGGCCGACTATATAGTTATACTGGATGATACACTTTATTCTCCGCAGCTCAGCAGTCTGCTGAAGGATAACGGAAAGATCATCGTCAACTCGAAAAAGGCTATAGAAAATGCCGATAGCTATGATGCTGAAAAAATTGCTTCACAGTTCAGGCTTCCGACGGTAAACACAGTCATGTTCGGCATTCTCCTTGCAGTATCGGGAATTGTTTCAGAGAAGGAAGCAGAGAGTGCAATAAAGGGATATATGCCCGAAAAAATACAGGAGCGCAATATCGGCGCATTGGCAGAAGCTGTCAGGGAGGTGCTTTCATGAGACCTTATATCAGAGAGAAGAAGGATTTCGCATTCAATGAAGTGCCTGTTGATACTTCCTTTGAGGCAGGTTATCTTGTTTCCGTCAACAGCGGATGGAGAAGCATCCGTCCCGTTATCGCAAACGAAAAATGTGTGGGATGTGAGCAGTGTTACCTCTACTGTCCCGACGGAGTGATATCTATCAACAACGGCAAAGCAGAGATAGATTATGACTTCTGCAAAGGCTGCGGAATATGTGCTAAGATATGCAAATTAGGAGCTATAGGAATGGAGGCTGAACGCAAATGAAAAAGTTTTTATCAGGCAATGAAGCGTTTGCCGAAGGTATCAGACTTGCACGCCCCGAGGTCATATCGGCTTATCCTATAACCCCTCAGACTATCGTTGTTGAGCGCCTTTCAGAAATGGTAGAGGACGGCAGTCTGAAAGCAGAATACGTTCATGTGGAATCAGAGCATTCCGCTCTCTCATGTGCGATAGGAGCAAGTGCCGCAGGCGCAAGAGCGTTCACAGCTACATCCTCACAGTCTACATGGCAGAATGTCTCTACTACGCATCAGGCGGACGTTTCCCCATTGTTATGATGAATGCGGACCGTTCAACTGCGCTTCCGTGGAATATCTACGGCGATCAGCGTGACAGCCTTTCTCAGCTTGACAGCGGATGGATACAGGCTTATGCTGAAAATGCACAGGAAGCCCTTGACCTTGCACTTATGAGTTATAAAATAGCCGAGGACAAGAGAGTTTCCACACCGTTCATGGCTAACCTTGACGGATTCGTGCTTACACATACATACGAAACAGTGGATATCCCCGAAAGGGAACAGGCAGACAGATTCCTGCCGCCTTACGAAACTGATAACCGAATGGACTTTGATAATCCGAAAAATATGGCATTCTCGGCAGGTCCTGACTATAACTATATTTTCAAATACAAGGAACACGAAGGCATTCTTGCTGCCCGTCAGGTCATAAACGAGACTGAAAAAGAGTTCGCTGAAATATTCGGAAGAAGCTACACAGGACTCGTTGAAAATTATCTTACAGACGATGCGGAATATATCATCGTAACTCTCGGAAGTATTGCAGGTCTTTGCCGTGAAACAGCAGATAAACTCCGCAGTCAGGGTGTGAAGGCAGGCGTTCTGAGGATTCGCTACATGAGGCCTTTCCCGAATCAGGAGATAGCAGAAACTCTGAAAAATGCAAAGGCATATGCAGTGCTTGAAAAGGACATTTCCTTCGGCAATGAAGGAACGGTTTTCACTAATGTGAATTCCGCACTGAAAAAGGCCGACGTAAATGTTAAAGGCTATAATTACATCGGCGGTCTCGGCGGCAGAAATATATCTTCCGCTGATATCGAAAAGATCTTTTCCGATATGGAAAACGGCGCAGAGACAGTGAATTTCATCGGCATAGGAGGCGAAAACAATGGCTAATAAAACAGCAGACAGCATTTCCCGTGATGAATTTTTCTACGGACATAAGGCTTGTGCAGGCTGCGGAGGAAGTCTTGCTGTAAGGGCGGCTCTGAAAGTTCTCGGACCGAGAGCGGTTTCCGTACTTCCTGCCGGATGTATGTCAGCGGTAGGATTCAATTTCCCACAGCTTTGTTTCTCTAACAATTCTATTATTTCCACATTTGCAGGTACAGCTTCAATGCTTACAGGCGTGGAAGCAGGACTTCGTGCAAAGGGATACAAGGACTTCACAGCAGTTGGATTCGCAGGTGACGGCGGTACAGCAGATATCGGTATACAGGCACTTTCCGGTGCTATAGACCGCAACGATAATATCATCTACATCTGTTACGACAACGAAGCCTACATGAATACAGGCATACAGAAAAGCGGACTTACACCGTTCGGAGCGAAGACGACAACGACTCCGGCAGGCAAGAATATCCACGGAAATATCCGTCCCAAGAAGAATATGTTTGAGATAGCGGCTGCACACGGCATCCCTTATGCGGCAACTGCAAGTGTGGGATATATCAACGACTTTATTGCCAAAGTGCAGAAGGCTTCACAGATACAGGGAACAAAGTACATCCACGTTATTGCTCCATGTCCAACAGGCTGGGGAGTTCCTGTTGATGAGACAGTGAACATCGCAAGGGAAGTAGTGGACAGCGGTCTGTGGTATCTTGCTGAATATGAAAACGGCGAGTTCACTCTGAACCACAAGCCGAAGCAGTTCACAAGCGTAGAGGAATACCTGAGAAAACAGGGACGTTTCCGCCATCTCAGCGATGAGGATATAAAGATAATAACAGATTCCCGTGACAAGAAATGGGAGTATATTGAGAAGAATTTCAATTATAAGTAAACCTATAGACATTATTT
>CADBAC010000501.1 GCA_902792495.1 Ruminococcus flavefaciens
GACTGACCGATCAGGGAAACACCGTTCTCGTCATCGAGCATAATCTCAACGTCATCAAGGTGGCTGATCATATCATTGATCTTGGCCCAGAAGGCGGAGACGGCGGCGGCACAGTAGTCGCACAGGGAACTCCCGAGGAAGTGGCACAGTGTCCGCAGTCCTACACTGGTCAGTATCTGAAACCGTACCTTTCATAGTTCAATTCGTAATGCGTAATGCGTAATGCGTAATTTATGTGTTCGCTTCGCTCACGAATTATAAATTGGTTTATTCATAATTATTATTTCAATTCGTGAGCGAAGCGAACAGAATAATTCCGATTTCCGAATTCCGCATTCCGAATTAAAGAGAATAATATTCCCTGCGGTGCATATAATAGTATCGGCTCGTATGAGCAATATCTATCAAGGAGACTATTATAATGGACTGCAAAAAGAAAAATGACAACATCAGATGTACAGTTTCACAGTGCCGGCACAATCTGGTAACAGAGGATTTCTGCTCGCTGGACTGCATTTCCGTGGGAACTCATGAGGATAACCCCACTGTTCCCGAATGTACCGACTGCAACAGCTTTGTGAAGCGCACAGGCATGGACTGCTGAACCAACATCAGGCAGTATTTACTGCCTGTACATATTCACCAAAAGTTAACTGATCATTCTGTCAGATAATCTAAAATCTTTCGATTTACTTGCATTGAAACTGATTTTGAGTTATAATAAATAGAGGCATTCTTGCCTGAGCTTCTTGTATGATTCCTTTTTTGTTTCACTTGAAGTAACGCTTTGAACTGTGTCCACCCAAAGCCACGGCTCAGAGCTGCATATATATACCACATCGGGAGGCTGATAATATGTTTGACAAGACAATGACATTCACTGTCAACGAGGACAAAGAAGCAGAGCTGAAGAAAAATCTTACGACTATCTATGACGCTCTCACCCAGAAAGGGTATAATCCGATAAATCAGATAGTCGGATATATACTTTCTGAAGATCCGACTTACATAACCACTTACAATAACGCAAGAAATCTTATCCGTCATATTGACCGTGACGAGCTGTTACAAGTGCTCGTAAGATCATATCTTAATTCATAACGTCAGTTTCTGCCTCTGGACATAGAGGGAACAGAATTTCATAAGATCACCGGAACTGCACAGGACCTGTGCAGTTCTTTTTTTGACATATTATAAAGTTCATGAGAATCTCGAATAAGGTTTTAAGAACTTTTTAAAAGTTCTTGTGTTCATTTTATACAATACAAAGACCTACAAAAAAGTTTTATACTACATATTCTCCAAACTTTGTTTCTCTTTATTGACATTTGCGATATGATGTGATAATATATGCATATCGGGAATACATACCACATATTCCCCATGGTCACAATATTATCTACTATAATCTGGAGGGATTATTATGTTTGAAAATCAGAATAATAACAATGTACAGTTTGAGAATCAGCAGTTGGGGAATGGATTCTACGGAGATTCAGGCGTTGAGCCTGTCACTCCCGGAAAAAAAGGTAAGAAGATAGCTGTTGTCAGCGGTATCACTGCTGCCGCTCTCGCAGGCGGATGCGCTACAGCTTACGCTGTTTCCGATACTGTCAAGAACCAGGTAAAACTCCGCACTATGAAGCCTGAGAACTACTATGCTTGGGTCTGCGAAAACAATTCTGCCGAGATCTCCAAGAACATGAGCATCACTCAATATGGACGGCTCTATCAAGGGCAATGCAGCAGGCTACAATATCGCCGCTTCGCTCAACGGCGACAAGCTTGCTTCCATCGACTACGACCTTAATATCGACAACTTCGATATCTTCTTACGCTGTCCTGAACTTACCGAAAAGTGGGTCGCTCTGGATATCGCAGATCAGTTAACTTACGACGAGGACGCACAGAAGGCTCTCGATTTATACAAGGAATTCCTCAACGATCCCGAAAGCATACTCAGCCCTGCTGATCTTGAATCAGAGATCAACAAGTATGTGAGCATCTGGTGCGACAACACAAAGGATGTCAAGATCGAAAAGAAGGAAACTATCAATATCAGCGACATCTCTGTTGACTATACAGTTGCAGAAGTTCACGTAACTCCCGAACTTGCAAAGGATATGGCTGAAAAGTATTCAGAAGCTGTCAAGAACGACGAAGTTATCAAAAATATCTGGGTAAACAAGCTTGGCATGGACGAGTCTGAACTCAATTCACAGCTTGATGACTTTGTCTCAGAGGTCAACACAAGCGATTCTGATGTTACTTTAAAGACCTACATCGATCCTACAGGTACTATCAGAGGCATCAGCATGACTAACGCTGACGGTGAAGAAGCTAAGGTCATCATCGGTAAGGAAGATACAAAGATCAGAGGCGAATTCACATTCTCTGACGAATGCAAGGCTACTCTCACTGCTGACGAAACAGCAGACAAGACATACTCAGGTACATTCGATGTTGACGCTGACGGTGAAACTGTAAAGATCGACTTCGACAGCATCAAGGTCGTTGACGAGACAAACGGCTACACAGAGGGCAATATCAAGATCACTGCTGAAGATTCTGACGTTATCGGCCTCAAGCTTTCTTCTGACGGCAAGTCACAGACAGTTGACTACGATATCAACGTCGAAGGCACAAACTACGGCAAACTCAGCATCAACGTCGCTACAAACAAGGGCAGCGAAACTTCACTCCCAAGCAAGGACGATGCTTTCGTTGTAAGCGAAGACAATATGCAGACACTGAAGCTTGAAGACTACGTTTCACAGAGCGAAGTTGAATCCTTCCTCAAGGACATCTTCACTAAGGTCGGCTTAAAGGATGCTGATGAAGCTTCAAAGGCTATCGCTGAATCTGCTTTCAACGGCGGAAGCGTTTTAGGCGGTGCTGATTACGGCGCAGCTGATGAATTCGATATTCGATTACAGCGAATTCGAGGATGAAAACGCAGACTGGGACGAGGAAGATTTTGACTGGGAAGGCGAAGATTTCGACTGGGATGATTACGACTTCGATGAAGATGATCTCAACATCGAGATCCCTGACGTAACAATGCCTGAGATAACAATCAGCTGACTTCTAAAGTAAATATAAATGGTAAAGTGTGTTCTCAAGGGGGACCCTCATTGCGAGGGTCCCCTTTGGGGTTTATTATAATTATAATAAGGTATAGACAAAAGCAAAAAAATGTGTTATAATAGAAATACTGCATTAATGGTCCGCCATTAATGAGAATTCTACATAAGGAGAGATCATCATGTCAAAGAAACCCTTTTACATCACTACCCCGATCTATTATCCGTCGGGCAATCCGCATATCGGTCATTGTTATACCACTGTTGCGTGCGATTCAATTGCACGTTACAAGCGAATGCAGGGTTATGACGTAATGTTCCTCACAGGTACCGATGAGCACGGCCTCAAGATCGAACAGAAGGCCGCTGAACAGGGCGTAACTCCTAAGGAGTACGTTGACGTCATCGTTGACAGGTTCAAGAACCTGTGGAAATATATGAACATCTCATACGACAGATATATCCGTACCACTGACGATTACCATGTGGAGGCCGTTCAGAAAATATTCAAGGCTCTCTACGACAAGGGATATATCTACAAGGGCGAATACTCAGGCAAATACTGTACTCCATGTGAAAGCTTCTGGACAGATTCACAGCTTGATGAGAACGGCTGCTGTCCTGAATGTCACAGACCGGTGAAGTACGCAAAGGAAGAAGCCTACTTCTTCAAAATGTCACCATTCGCTGACCGCATCGAAAAGCTTCTTCTCGAAACCGATTACCTCAGACCAAAGACAAGAGCTACAGAGCTTGTAAACAACGGCTCCGATATTGTTATCGCCTATCTGGACAGCCTGAATGCTGCAATCGCGGCGGCAGGTCTCGGCGCATGGTCCTTTGGCTATGCTACCTCCGGTTACGAGCAGATCCCGGATTCCTATCTTACCAGTCCTGCATGTGACTGGGAAACTTTCTTCTTAAATGATGTCAAGAGGATCGAGGATGGTACGTGGGTTGGCGCTAATCAGTGGCTTGGCATTCAGGAGGGGCTTGTCAGTCTGTGCGAGCCGCATAATCTGACAGATGGCACACAGGAACTGGTTGATGAAGCCAGGAAGATCCCTTACCAGATCGCGGGTTGCTTCGACATTCCTGAAGAGAAGGCTGCGCAGCTGTATGAGCTCTTATACGAGCTGCTCGAGAGCCGCGGATACAAGAAGAGTGAATTGAACTAGCTCGGTGCAAAGTCCGCAGAAATAGCATATTTGCAGGCAGATATCGAGCAAAGAGTAGAGGGCTAATTGCAAAGTGCGTTTTGCAAAAAACACAGCTCGCAGAACTTACTAACAAAAGATAAAACTAAAATCACATACATCAACTAAACGGAAGGAGAAACAAAATGAGCACAGTTTATGATTTCACAGCAAAAGACCGTATGGGAAATGACGTTAGCCTCTCGGAGTACAGCGGCAAAGTGCTGCTGATCGTAAATACAGCAACAGGATGTGGCTTCACACCACATTATGAACCTCTTGAGGCAATGTATAAAGAATTCAGAGATCAGGGATTTGAGATCCTAGACTTCCCTTGCAACCAGTTTGCTGATCAGGCACCTGGAAGTGATGACGAGATCCATGAGTTCTGCACCGTTAAGTTCGGAACAGAGTTCCCACAGTTCTCCAAGATAGA
>CADBAC010000502.1:0-1825 GCA_902792495.1 Ruminococcus flavefaciens
TGTACTCGCTGCCGCCCTTGAATGTGTTGGGATCGAGAGTCTTCTGAACACCATTCCAAGCCTTTTCACGGTTCTGGATGAGGAGACCGTTTGTATCCTTGAAAGGTCTGCGGCCGCTGAGAGTAAGCTCTGAAGTGCCTCTTGCTTCCCAGTTGTCAGTACCGTTCTCGAATGTATCGTGGTAGTAGTAACCGTTTGAATCAGGCTTGATAGGATCGCTGCTTACAGGTGGATTATCATCAGCAGGGAGGCTGCTGCCGTCGCCTGTGAGAGTAACAACATAAGTAGAAACGCTGTTAGCAGGAAGCTGTGAGAAGAACTTAGAACCGCTTGCCTGCATACTTGCAGTTTTTGCAAGGTTCTCGCTGCCTGTAGTTCTGTAGCGGTCAACATTCTTGATGTTTCTGCCGCTGATGTTGAATTCCTGAGAAACTTCTGAGTTGCCCTTGTTGATAGCAACGATCTCAACCTGAGTATCGCTGTGCTTGTAAGCAGAAACAAGGATATCGGTGTTAGGCTGTTCTGTACAATCGATACGGTAATCGCCGGGACGAACATACTTTGAGAACTGAGCCATCATGTAACCACGCTTAGTGATAGCGCCGTTTGAGCCGTTCTGCTCGATAAGGCTGTACTGTCTCTTGATGTACCACCATGTGTAAACGCTCATGTTGCCGACAACGAGACCGTTGTGGATATTCTCAGCAACCTGTACAGCTTCCGGCCAGCGGTTAGCTGAATTTGCGTCTGAGTTTGGTACATAAACCTCAGTCATCCAGATCTCTCTGCCGCTGTTTTCAAGAGCAGGGAAGTCCATCTTGTTTCTTGGAGTGCCGTAGAAATGAGTACCGAAAACATCTGTATTAGCGTTAGCCTTTGAGTTGTTCAGTATCTTTGTGTAGTAGTCTCTGCCGTTGCCCCATGCACCGTACTGGAAAGTCTCAGGTGACATAACTTTTGTACTTGTGATCTTGTCGCCGTAATTAGCAAGAAAATCTGTAGTTTCATCAGGAGACCAGTAAGTCCACTCCTTAGAGAAGTCAGGCTCGTTCTGAACTGAGATAGAGTACAGATTAACGCCGTTGTTCTTCATGAAGTTACCGAAGTCGTTGAGGTGCTTGGCATAAGCTTCATAATTTCTCTTGGGAAGATGAAGTTTACCGTTGTTTCCGCCTGATTCAGCCAGGTTTGACGGTGGCTCCCAGGGTGTAGCGAATATTGTAGCGCCCTGCTTTGCAGCATACTGAGCAGTAGGAAGAGCAAGCTTCCACTGAGCGCTGTTCGGGTTTACATAGACACGGAGAACAGTAAGTCCGAGCTGACCGTCGCCGTTGCCGAAAGCTCTTGCCTTTTCAGCATCGGAAAGAGTGTAACCCTGCCACTCCTGCATATCGATACCGCCGAAACCTCTGATCCTCTGGTAAGTTTTGTTGGTGTTGATGGTACATGCACTTGCAGCTTCAACTGTACTTATAGTTGGTAAAGTACTTGAAACAGACAGCATCATAGCTGCGGCAACAACACCGGAAACTACTGATTTAACTTTAGTTCCTATTTTCATTTTAATACCTCCCTGTGTGATAGCGTACGCCTTATTGTACATACACTTTAGCGAATGCTTAATGAAGTTGTATTTACTTCTTGAATATATTATAATATAAAAAACGGATAGAGTAAACCCACAATACAAATATAAGGTGGACAATATGAAGTTTTAAAATACCGTAAGGATAATACGCATTGCAATTATCAAACTAAAAATAACAGTTCGTATAAATAATTCCTGAAAGTTATATTTACAATGGATTATACAGAACTGAATCAA
>CADBAC010000502.1:1866-2759 GCA_902792495.1 Ruminococcus flavefaciens
ATTGCGTGGACAATTTTATATACAAAAAATATTTATATCATTTAAAATGTATGTACACTATTGACAATGAGTGCTGATATGTTGTATAATTTAGATGAATTGATATTGTACGTATAACTTTATGGGGGGTATTGATATGAGACGATTTTTCTCTAAGGCATTGTCAATTCTATGTTCAGCAGCTATAACATTTTCCATGTCAGGTGGAATTTTTGCATCTTCTGACTGGGAGCATATCGGATATATGGGCGACCTTAACCGTGACAGGGAGATAACGATTGCGGACCTGGTCATAATGAGCAAACACCTTCACGGTACACAGCCTCTGAGCAACGAAAACAGCTACCATGTCAGGAACAGTTTTATAGGTATTCACGGTGCTGACGGATTTCAGGCAGGGGAATACTTTGTGACAGCCGACATTAATCAGGACGGACAAGTTGATGTCTTCGATATGATAGAACTTCGCAAAGCCATTCTGAATGAAAGCGCACTTTATGTCTGGGAATGGGAGAGCGAACAGAATCTGCCCGAAGGAAATCTTGAAAACTACGGCGAATTCATTGGAGCGCCTGTTCAGGATGTGAATAAGTTCCTTCCATCACAGGGAGAAGCAAAGCTCCTCATTATATATGCAGATTTTGAAGACTGCAAGTACGACTACTATCCAAGTTGTGAACTCATCGAGAAAATAGCTTTCGGCAGCGAGAACACAAGCAGCAGGATGTATCCGTTTGAGAGCGCATCAGCATTCTACAGCCGTTCTTCAAAGGGCGCTATGCATCTGAGCGGAAATGCTTACCCGTATACAGCTAAGGAGTCGGTCAAGAATTATTATAAGGTTCCCGGACAGAAAAAGCTGCTGACAGAGGCTCTTGCCGAACTGGATGTCA
>CADBAC010000503.1 GCA_902792495.1 Ruminococcus flavefaciens
AGAGGTATCCGACAGAGTGGGAAAGATATTCGGCATCGCTGCTTATTGCCGTGCCTGCGTATGCGAAAAGGACTTCGAGGATATCTGTGAAAAGAGCTATGAGTATCTTGATACAGTTTTAAGCTGCGCTAAGACATTCAAGGTCAACGCTAAACGTGCTGACAAGGCATTCCCTATGAAGTCGCCTGAGATATGCATGGAGCTGGGCGGCAGACTTCTTGAGAAGTTCCCTCATCTTACCGTTGATGTGAAAAATCCCGAAGTTACGGTAACTGTCGAGATACGTGACGAGAACGCATTCGTTCACGCTGAGAACATCAAGGGCGCAGGCGGACTTCCCGTAGGCAGCAGCGGCAAGGCTATGCTTCTGCTTTCGGGCGGTATCGACAGTCCCGTTGCAGGCTATATGATGGCAAAGAGAGGCATACACATTGCGGCTATCCACTATGTGAGCCCTCCTTATACATCTGACCGTGCACAGCTGAAAGTTGAGCAGCTTTGTCAGAAGCTTACCGCTTACTGCGGAGGAGTTGCATTCTACTGTGTGCCTTTCACCGAGATACAGGAAGCTATCAAGGACAACTGCCCCGAGGAGTTCTTTACTATTATAATGAGAAGGCTCATGATGGAGATCGCTCAGCGTATCGCCGAAAAGGACAACTGCCTTGCTCTTATCACAGGCGAAAGCGTGGGACAGGTGGCAAGCCAGACAATGGCGGCTATGGTCTGCACAGACGCAGCCTGCCGTATACCTGTGTTCCGTCCCTGCGTTGGTATGGACAAGACAGAGATAATCGAAATTGCACGTAAAATAGACACATTTGATATATCAGTCCAGCCTTATGAGGACTGCTGTACTGTATTCACTCCTCGTCATCCGAAGGTGAGACCTGTGCTTGCGGATGTGGAAAAGGCACAGAACAGCTTTGACTTTGAGCCGCTGATACAGAAGGCTGTTGAAGGAACTGAGCTGAAAACTTTCAACTATTAAAAAGCGGCAACGCTTTGCGGACGGTTCGGTGAGACTATCGGTCAAGCCGATGAGAGTGCCTGACGTGGAATGCGGCGTTGCCTAAAGAAAGAGTGTGACAGATGGCAAATATTGACCTTGACAAAAGTGTAACAAGTGTTGTAAAATTATTAAAACAAAGAAATCTGACCATATCCACTGCCGAAAGCTGCACGGGAGGTCTTCTCTCCGAGATGATAACCTCTGTTTCGGGCGCTTCGGAAATTTTTGAACTGGGGATATGCACCTATTCCGAAAGGATAAAGCACGAATTTCTCGGCGTTCCCATGGAGGAGATAGAGAAATACGGCGTTGTCAGTGAGCAGGTGGCGCTCAGTATGGTCAGGGGACTGAAAAAGCGTTCAGGCGCTGATATATGCGTGTCTGTGACAGGTATCGCAGGTCCGTCGGGCGGAACTCCCGAACAGCCTGTGGGTACGGTTTATATTGGTTTCGATATCTGCGGCGAACAGTTCGTAAAGCTTCCGAAGCTTTGGGAGCTCGAAGACAGAAGCAGAGATAATATAAGGCGGTGCGCCGCAGATTTTGCATTCAAAGAAATAGAAAAGAAGATAACGGAGGCGAAACAATGAGCGATAATTTAAATGATATCACTCCCGGAGCTGAGGAACATCTCAGCAAAGAAGACAAGATAAAGGCTATTAAGCGTTCTGTCAAGAAATCCGCCAATGACTGGGACGGCGAGCGCTCTGCCATGTTTTCTGATAAGGTCCACAAGGTGATGGACAACCGTCTTCCATGGGACGATGACAGCATAGAGCTTCTTGACGATATCAATGAGATAATCCCCGATGCGGATATACCTCTTTTCGATGCCGAGGGCAGACCTGTAAACGGTACATCTCAGGAAGAAAAGCCTGTGTATCCGTCACATGAAGCGATACCGGAAAAGCCTGTGTATCCCTCACATGAAGCGATACCGGAAAAGCCTGTGTATCCCTCACATGAAGCGATACCGGAAGAACCTGTGTATCCCTCGCATGAAGCGATACCGGAAGAACCTGCGTATCCTTCGCATGAAGCGATACCCGAGGAAACTCCTGCACTTGCTGCTCTGAGACAACAGGATGAACGGCAGGCAG
>CADBAC010000504.1 GCA_902792495.1 Ruminococcus flavefaciens
ATTTTTTGAAAACATTCAATTCCATATGGAATGATGAAGAAAAGCTGAAGGATGTTACCGATGATGTAATCGAGATGATCGGAGCGGTATACCAGGAAAATGCTCCGGAACTTGTATATTTTATGACGCTCTATAATATCTTCAGTGAATTTCTGGAGGATATTTCCGAAGACGTCCTGCCCGACGAAGCAACCGGCTTCAAAAACAGTGTGATATGGAATAAGCTGTTCAACTTTCAAAAGGATGCTGCACTTGGTATTATCAATAAACTCGAACAGTATAACGGATGTATCCTGGCTGACAGTGTAGGACTTGGCAAGACCTTTACTGCCCTTGCAGTCATCAAATACTATGAATGCAGGAACAAAAGCGTCCTTGTACTTTGCCCAAAAAAGCTGTGTGAAAACTGGATGAACTTCCGCGGCAACCTGATTAATAATCCTTTATCAGAAGATAGATTGAGCTATGACATTCTTTATCATACCGACCTGTCACGAGACAGTGGAAAAACTATAATGGGTATGCCTATCGAGCATATTAACTGGGGCAATTACGGTCTTGTGGTAATAGATGAGAGCCATAATTTCCGAAACGGCAACGGCACAAACAGTCACGGTGGTGAAAAGGAAAACCGTTATATGCGCCTGATGAACCGGATCATAAAACCCGGGGTCAAAACAAAGGTGCTTATGCTTTCGGCTACCCCTGTCAATAACCGCTTCTATGACTTACGAAATCAGCTTGCACTTGCTTATGAAGGAAATCCTGCCGAGATAAACGAAAAGCTCAAAACGAAGTCTGACATAGACACTATTTTCCGTCAGGCACAAAAGACATATAACGCATGGGTGAAGCTCCCTGATGAAAGCAGGACTACAAACCAACTGCTTTCAATGCTTGATTTTGATTTCTTTGAAGTATTGGACAGCGTTACAATAGCAAGATCAAGAAAGCACATTCAGAATTTCTATGATGTTTCCGATATAGGAAATTTCCCCAAGCGGAATAAGCCTGTTTCTCTGCGCCCGAAGCTGACTAATCTCTCAAATGCTATCAATTACAGTGAAATATACGATATGCTCAGCAAATTATGGCTGACTATTTATACTCCGATGCAATACATACAGCCGAGCAAGCTATATAAATATCTCGACGAGGAGGAGACCGAAAAATTCCGCATAGGCCGTGAATTCGGTATCAAAAGACTTACGGGTATCAATCTCCTGAAGCGAATGGAGAGTTCTGTTCATTCATTCCTTTTGACCTTGACCCGTGTTTATGATTATCTGAAAGAGACCTCAGATATAATTGATGAGTTTGTAAAAACCGGTGTTTCAAATCTTGGAGAAGTAGATGATCTTTCAGGGACAGAGGAGGATTTTGATTTTGACGATCAGAATACAGACTTCTTTTCTGTCGGAAAGAAAATAAAAATAGATCTTCGTGATATGGATTACATTTCATGGAAGCGTGAAATGGACGAGGATATTGAAAACCTGTCCCTGCTTATATCTATGGTGGAGGATATTACTCCGCAGTATGACAACAAGCTGAATGAGCTTCTGCGGGTGATCCGTGATAAGGTAGCTTCACCGATCAACGAGGGTAACAAGAAAATACTGATCTTTACTGCCTTTTCAGATACGGCTGAATATCTGTTTGAAAATATCAGCCCTGTTATCAAAAAGGAATTGGGGCTTCATACCGCCCTTGTAACCGGCTCGGTTGACGGTAAAACGACTATACCGAAATTCAAAGCCGATATGAATCATGTATTGCCACCGATTGTATTTCTGAAGGACAGAACCTGCAGGACTGCGATTTCTGTATCAACTATGATATACATTGGAATCCCGTTCGCATTATTCAGCGGTTCGGGCGAATAGACCGTATCGGCAGTCAGAATGCTGTCATTCAGCTTGTGAACTTCTGGCCTGATCTTGAACTTGATGAATATATTGATCTGAAAAAGCGAGTAGAAACAAGAATGCGTATATCCGTTATGACTTCAACTGGTGATGACGATCTAATCAACGCCGACGAAAAGGGCGATCTTGAATACCGCCGCACCCAGCTTCAGAAGCTGCAGGAGGAAGTCGTTGACCTTGAGGATATGACAGACGGTATTTCTATCATGGACTTAGGACTGAACGAGTTCCGTATGGACTTGCTCGCCTATATGAAGGA
>CADBAC010000505.1 GCA_902792495.1 Ruminococcus flavefaciens
CTCGGTGAGCGATTCGTCGGGAGCGGTAAACGGTTCGAGCCATATATCGCCGTCTATGCCCCATTTATAGCAGTAATTTTCAAGGGCGGATATATCCGTCAGCGTAACATCGGTTAGTCCGCTTTTCAGCATTCTGAAAATGAGTTCGCTTCTAAATTTCTTTGAACATAGCAGATCGAGGAGCGATGTGAAGTACACCATGACAGCCGTGTGGGTAACAGGCTTTTCCACGCTGAGAAAATACGGGATATCATACCTTTTGAAAGCGGCTTTGATAATTCCTGCATATGCCGTGATATCATTTGAAATTACGGCTATATCCCTGTATTTCAGGTCTTTTCTGCTGTGTATCAGCCGCTTTATGGTAGCACTTACGTACTCCACTTCGCTGTACATATCCCTTGCTTCAAATATCTTTATATTATCGGGAGAAGGCGCATCCTTCGGTGAATATCTCCTGTTGCGCAGTACATGAGAACTGAGATATTCAATATCGGGAGAAACAAAACGGTAACTCTTAGGGCATTCAGTCAGAGCAGTCTCCTTGTGAAATTCCGTACAAATGCTGCAAAGATCCTCATAGGTCTTGTTTACAGTTTCAAAAAGAGTAAATCTTCCTGCTTTTACATCATCGGTCCTCAGCGCAATACATACATTCTCAGCTGAACTTATCATCACCCTCAGCATATCTATCTGATCGGCAGTAAAACTTTCAAATTCGTCAATATATACGCTCCTGCCACGGAAATAGCCCTGAAGCTGAGCTATCTTTGCGGCTTCTTTAATATTCTCGATGGAATCCTTGAAGCCGTACTCGTTCATCAGACGCTGATACTCCATATATATCATGGCAATATCAGAAGTTTTGAACCTGAGACGGTCATCGAACATCTGCGATCTTTCCATAAGCGCTTCAGGAGTCAGACCTGCTCTTTTCATCTCACCTATCAGCTTCAGCACATCCTCAGCAAATCCGCTGTGACCCGCTCTGAAAAAGCTGAGCCCGTCAGGCATACTCTGAACGTTGTTCATCGCCTGATAAATAAGTATCATCTTTGCCATGTCGTCAGCGTACTCGCCGCTTCTTGAGGGATCGCCGTACAGCTGGAAAAGCTGACGGGCAAGGCTGGTGAAAGTAAGCGAAAAAAGCTCGTTGAACTTTTCGGCTCCCAGATAATAGTAGAGCTTTTTATCGAAATCATGGGAAAACTGTTCAGGCACTATGATACACTTAGGTCTTTGGTCATTCTTTATCTTCTCAAACATAAGCGTAGTTTTTCCGCTGCCTGCCTGTCCTGTAATGAATTCTATCATCTTATACATACTCCTTTCATTAAGAGCATTTTATCAAATATGATTATAACATAAAAAGCGGCCCGTTTCAATGGCAAAAAGAAAAGCCGCAGCATTTGTAGAAATACTGCGGCTTTATATTTACTTCAAACGTATCCTGTACGGATAAGTTCTTCCTGCTATCAGCTTCTCTTCTTTCTGAAGAATACGATCACACCGCCGATAAGTGCTGCAATAATTCCTGCTGCACCTGCGAGGATGCCCTTATTGTGTAAGAAGCGGACTGCAAGGTTGGTTGTAACATAGAAATCATCAAATACAGATTCGCTGGTATTGCCTGCTGAATCCTTGCAGATAAGTTTAAGCGTATGTGCCTGATTGCTGTCGCCGTCAACAGTTATCATGAATTCGCCGTTGCCTGAGATGACCTTTTTCAGTTCCTCATCCTTCCATACAACAGGTTGATTGAAACTTCTTCAACATTGAGGTTATCGCTTACTGTGAAGATAAAGTCCATCTTATCCTCAGCGTATGTCTTGTCGCTGGCGATATTTACAGGGATGATCTTAGGAGACTCACTGTCGATACCGAAGCTTATCTCTTTGCCCTTGGATTCAAGGCTGTTTTCGGAAATATTGTTAGCTGAATCCAGTGAGCGGACGCTTATCTTATAAACGCCGTCATCTTCAAAATATTCCTTTGGAATGTTGTAAGTGTACTTATACCACTTGCCTTCTCCGCCTTCGCTAACTACGTGGAAATCTTCGTCTTCCTTGAGAACGTTGGCTTCGTTGTTTCTGTAAACAGTAAGCTTTACATTCTTGAGTTTATTTGCGTTATACTCGGTAATACTTACGTCAACAGGTTCTTTTATGTACTTGCCTACGATATTGCCGATACTGCTGATGTCATAAGTCGAACCGAATCTGTTTACTGAGAAAGTCATCTGATTTGTTGTCTTTCTCTTAGCCTTATCTGCCGCTGAAACCTTGAAGGTGTAGATGTCATCAAAATCCTTCATGGCAGCACTTTCAGGGAAATCGTCCATAACGATCTTCCTGCCGATTACATTTCCGTTAGCGGA
>CADBAC010000506.1 GCA_902792495.1 Ruminococcus flavefaciens
TGCGGCTATTTTTTTGCATTATATAACATTTCACTTGACAGAGCTGCACCAATATGCTAAAATAAAGCTGTAGTTTGATATCGTTTCCGTAAACCGGAGTTCCCGATATTCAAACTTAATTTTTTAAAAGGAGTTCTTTGTTTGAAGAATACTATGAATAAGGAGATAGCAGCGTAAACGGGAAGGTTTGCGAATTCTGTCTCACACAAGCCTCCCGTTGTTTTGGTCAACAATTTCAGGAGGAAAAAAATAATGAATAAATCAGACTATATCATCCGCAAGGAAACTAAAAACGACTACCGTGAAGTAGAAAATCTAAACCGTGAAGCTTTCTGGAATCTCAGTGTTCCCGGATGCAGCGAGCATTACTTTGTCCACGTTATGCGTGACCACAAGGACTTCATCCCGGAGCTTGCTCATGTACTCGAAATCGGCGGAAAGATCGTCGGCTGCGTAATGTACTGCAAAGGCCTGCTCAAAGACGAAGAAGGAAACGAAAAGACCATCCTCACTATGGGGCCGCTCTGTGTGCATCCCGATCATCAGCGTCAGGGAATTGGCAAGGCTCTCCTTGAGTATACTTTTGCCCTTGGCAGAAAAATGGGCTACGATACCGTCATAAATTTCGGCAATCCCGATAACTATGTTGCCCGTGGCTATAAAAGCTGCAAGAAGTACAACGTATGCCTTGAAGGCGATGTTTTCCCTGCTGCTCTGCTGGTAAAGGAGCTAACGGAAGGCGCTCTGGACGGCCGCAAGTGGTACTACTATCAGTGCGATGCCGACGCTCCCTGCGAAGACGAAGAAGCTGTTGAAAAGTTCGACTCGCAGTTTCCGCCGAAAGTCAAAGCATGGCAGCCAAGTCAGGAGGAATTCTACATCCATAGTCATTCAGCCATAACATGGTAATATGATCACAAAAGCCGTAAAGCGATTATCTGCTTTACGGCTTTTTCCGTTATAACATTATCGGTTTGTATGAAAGCGCCTTATCGGCAGCTTCTTCGGGAGTCAGATCATCAAAGAATATGTAATCCGTAATGTGCGGATCTGTTACTCCCCTTTTTAGTAATTCTACAGATCTATCAGCTTCTTCAGCAGAACCATATCCGCCGTTCTGAAGCTTGCTGACTATATCGATTATCTCTTCTCTTGTGAGTAAGTTCATGCATTTACTCCTCCTTCATCAAGAAGTCTTCGGTACTCCTCCCAGCTTATCCTCTCGCCGCCCATACTCTCAAGATGGTCTGTATGGAACTGGCAGTCGATCATTACAAAGTCCCGTTCTGCGAGGTACTGTGCAAAGAGTATCAGCGCCGCTTTCGAGCCGTTTTCCTTATCAGAAAACATACTCTCACCAAAAAAGCATCTGCCGATACAAACGCCGTAAAGTCCGCCTGCAAGTTCGCCGTCGATATATGCTTCGACACTGTTTGCCAGCCCGAACTTATGGAGTTCGCAGTAAGCCTTTTCCATGTCGTCGGTTATCCAGGTTCCTACGGTATATTCTCTTTTCATGCGGCAGCGGTGAATCGTATCCGCAAAGTCACGGTCAAGCTTCATCTCAACTTTGTGCTGCTTCATGAATTTCTTCATACTATGGGAAATATGGATTTTCTCAGGTCTTATGATGAACCTCTCTTTCGGACACCACCAGAGTATGGGGTCATCGGGATTGAACCACGGGAATATACCGTTGCTGTACGCAAGGACAAGCCGCTCAACGGAAAGATCTCCGCCGTACGCAAGGACAAGCCGCTCAACGGAAAGATCTCCGCCGACCGCAAGAAGTCCGTCGTCATCAGCAAGTTCGGGCTTGGGAAGCCATATAGTATCATCCAGTCTGTATACAGCCATAATTACGCCTTCTTTTGTTTATCTGCCGAGATAACAAACTTTTCCTTGTGTGCGGAAAGCAGGATCCGTCCGCCGTTTTTCAGCTTGCCGAAAAGAATTTCGTCCACAAAAAGCGGCTTTATCTCGTTTCGGATGATACGGTCAACCTCTCTTGCGCCGAATTCGGGAGTTATTCCTTTCGACTGAACAAGGGCTTTCGCTTTATCATCGGCACTGAACGCTATCTTCTTTGCCTTCAGCTGTAACGCAAGTTCGCCCAGCTTTTTGCCGACTATAAGTTCCGCCATCTTCTTGTCCATGCTGTTGAATACCACTATCTTATTGAGACGGTTGCGGAATTCGGGCTGGAATGTCTGCTTTACCGCTTCGGAAATAACTGCTTCATTCAGGCTTGAACTGCTGAAACCGATGGTACTCTTACCGATCCTTGAAGCACCTGCATTGGATGTCATGATTATTACAACGTTGCGGAAATCCGCTTTTCTTCCCTGATTATCGGTAAGTGTTGCGTAGTCCATTACCTGTAAGAGAACATTATAAATATCGGGATGTGCCTTCTCTATCTCATCAAGCAGAAGAACTGCCGACGGTGACTTTCTTATCGCTTCGGTAAGCAGACCGCCGTCCTCATAGCCTACATATCCCGCAGGCGAACCGATAAGCTTTGCTACAGCGTGTTTCTCGCCGTATTCGCTCATATCAAAACGTATCAGCTTTACTCCCAGTTCTTCCGCAAGACTTTTGGCGATTTCAGTCTTGCCGACACCTGTAGGGCCTACGAAAAGCAGACTTGCCAGCGGTTTGTTTTCTTCAAGGAGTCCGGCTTTCGAGAATTTAACAGCATTGACCACCTGAGCAATTGCCTCATCCTGTCCGAATATACGCTTTTTCATGCGGTCTTCAAGGCCTGCAAGTCCGGAAATGTCTTCATTTGAAACCGTCTCAACAGGCACACGGCATATAGTAGTCAGCACCTGATTTATAACGTCCTTATCCACTGTCTGCTTCTTTTTATCGATAGGATGAAGTTTTCGGTATGCACCTGCCTCGTCGATAAGGTCAATTGCTTTATCGGGAAGAAAACGGTCATTGATATACTTCATGCTCATATGCACCGCATAGCTCAGTATCTCCACTGTTTCATCCTCGTTTGGCTCTTTTATCTCGATATTCTGAAAACGTCTCACAAGGCTTTTGTTCTTCTCGAAATACTTCTTGTACTCCTCGAAAGTCGTCGCTCCGATGAATCTGATACGGCCGTCGGAGAGATAAGGCTTCAGCATATTTGAAGCGTCAAATGCGCCCTCGCCTACTGCGCCTGCACCTGAGAGATTGTGTATCTCGTCTATGTAGATGATCGGCTTATCTTCTTTATTTATCTCGGTGAGAACTTTCTTGAAGCGCTTTTCAAAATCGCCACGGTACTGCGTTCCCGCCAGCATACCTCCCAGATCAAGGGCAAAAACTTTAGCACCTGCCAGTGGTTCTGGAACATTTCCGTCCCTGATAAGCTTAACAAGTCCGTAAGTTATTGCGGTCTTTCCCACACCTGGTTCACCTATATGAAGCGGATTGTTCTTATCCTTGCGGCAGAGTATCTGGATAGTCCTGTCCAGTTCCTCTGTACGTCCGATGAGGGGATTTACGTCAAAAAGAGTATCATTCAGACAAGGCGCATAGAGTTTCCAGCCGCTGTGACTGTCATCAACTTCGCCTATCTTGATGCTTGCCTCGGCGGCTTTGGTTTCGTTTTCTTCGATCACCGCCATTTCCTGAAGCAGATCAGCTTCGGATATTCCCTGCTTTTCCAGGAAATACACAGCATAACAGTCGTCAAGGTTCCAGAGTCCGTGGATCATATGTCTGAGATAAACTTCCTTGCTTCCGCTGCTGAACGCACTTTTTGCTGCAAAATCCAGCAGAGAGTTCACTCCCTCAGACAATTCGGGCTTGTCCACTTCTGCCTTGTCCATGTATTCTTCCGCATATTCTTTTATGTAGTTTTTGAGGATCTCCACATTTCCTCCGCACTCCTCAAAAGCTTCTGCGAACACTTTATCCTGAAGCACCATTAGAAGCACTATTTCGGGAGTAACAAATTCATAGCTCTTGCTGTGAGCGTATTCTATCGCCTTGTATAATATATCAAGGACCTCATTTGATAATTCCATGTCAGCCCTCCTCTATGGTCATTCTGAACGGGAATCCCTCTTCCTTGGCACGTTCAAGGGCTTTTTTCACTCTTGTGTATGCAATGTCATAAGGATACTTTCCCACCACAGCCTGTCCGTTTTTGTGGACGTTCATCATTATTGCCTGAGCTGTGATCTCGTCCTTATGGAAGATATCCACAAGGACTCCCACAACAAATTCCATCGTCGTAAAGTCATCATTTATCATAATAACGCTGTACTGTCTGGGTTCTTTCACCCTGCTGTCACTGCGTTCTTTTACAGCACCTTTAGCCGACATTCCATCATCTCCATTCTTCAGAACTCATCTTAAAATACTCACGAAAACAAATTCTTAGAACCTGTCCACATAGGGTGAATGTACGGATTATCAGGCATAATTTTGTCGGTGACAAGGCAAAAATCCGCCGACGGGCTGTCGCCCTTCAAGGATTTAAAAGACGTGCATGAATCCCTATGTGGACAGGTTCTTATAGTTATTATATCATTATTATAATGATATGTCAAAGATATTATTCGGTCTGACAAAAAAAGGAGGTCTGATCTTATGTCAGCCTCCCGAATCAATTATTTATAGATCAAATCATTCCTTGATGAAGTAAGAATCCGCTCCTGCGTCTTCAACATTGTCCTGCCATGTAAATCCGACATTCTCTCCGTCTTCGGCTATCTGGAGGTACCCTGTACCATCTGTGTACTCTACCTCAGAGCTTACAAGGCCATTTTCGTCGTAGATGTTATGTGTCTTTGTGCAGTTGTTGTAGTTGAGCACCTGTCTGCCGTTGAACTCACCGCTGAAATCCCACTCTGCTTCTTCGGTTGCGGAACCTGCCCAGTGGATGTGCACATTGTACGTGCTGCCGCCTGCGCTGGTTACGGTGATAACTCCTCTGTGAGCGTGGCTTTCGGAATATGTTCCCTCATATGCGTCCTCGATCATTGGCTTTGACTGAGAATCGTCACTTAATGTCGGCTCGAATGCAGAAGGTTCAGCGCCCTCAACTTTTCTTATAGTGTATGTTGTGCCGTTGATAACACCTGTCATATTTCCGTTTGCGTCATAGGACATAGCCATTTCTGTATTATCATCAACAGATCCCATGTGGAATACGACCTTATCCTTATACTGTTCATAATTGAATCCTATACCGATTTTCCTTTCGGGATCACAAGTCCTTCCGCTGTTATCGCCGTTGAATACGTAGTAAACATCCGGTGTGCCGTTGTTCAGCAGTTCATATACTCCCTCTCCGAACCATGAACCTGCTTCTGAAACTGTATCAGCAGCAACAGCATTTTCAGCGGCAGTTGTAACTTCCGCTTCATCAGTGGAAACGGCTGTTGTTTCAGTAACAGTTTCTTCTGCGGCAGTTTCAACAGCTGTTGTTTCTGAAGCCGGCGGCTTCGGGAATGATGTATTTACGCCTGCTGATGAGCCCGAGGCGTTTCCGCAACTTGTAAGTGCAGCTGTCATAGCTAATGTGAATGCAAATAATAATGTCTTTTTCATGTTGATCTCTCCCGTAAAAACTATTTTCAGCGTTGATATTTGTTTACCGCTTTCATAAAATACAGTCGGATCTGCAACGCATTTTAAGACATATCCTTTCACGATTTGTATGCTTGCACAATGACAAGAAGAATATTCAGAG
>CADBAC010000507.1 GCA_902792495.1 Ruminococcus flavefaciens
CTTGCCGTTGCGGATAAACTCCTCGACCTCACTTTCAAGGTGCAGCTTTTCGATCAGCGTACCGCCGGCGACTGCGATCACAAGCCCGACGATCACATACACCACAGCGACCTTCCAGCCGAATATGCTCATCAGAAGAATAAGAGAGCCGAGGTCAACCATTGGCGATGAAATAAGGAATGAGAATGTCACTCCCAACGGCAGTCCAGCACTTGTGAAGCCGATGAATAACGGTATCGACGAACAGGAGCAGAACGGTGTGACCGTACCAAGCAAGGCGGCAATGCAGTTTGCACCGATGCCGTGAAACCGTCCGAGTATCTTCTTTGTCCTCTCAGGCGGAAAATAGCTCTGAATGTAGGATATAAGGAATATCAGCACACCGAGCAGAACCATGATCTTGATCACATCATAGATGAAAAACTGCACACTTCCGCCGATTTTTCTGCTTGTATCAAGACCGCAGGCGTTCAGCACAGAGCCGATCAGCCTGTTCAGCCATTTCATACCGAGAATCTCGTCTTGTATGAAGTCCCAAATTCCCATAAAGCACCTCTTTTCATAGATAAATTGAAATTGGTCTATTTATTTGCCGAATATAAAGCCGTATTTTCATACGGCGGAATTATTCGTTTATCAGCTTTTCAGCGATCAGCACAGCACTCTCTATCATCTTGGGACATTCCGTTGCGAACAGTCCCTTTGCCCGTGCATAAGCCTTTCCCTCATCAGTTGCAATATCGCAGTCAAGCAGCTCACGGCAGATGTACGAGCCGTTCTGTTTTGCAAATTCATCAAGAAAACGCACGGCATAGCTGTTTGCTCTCTGCTGGCTCTCATAGTCGCCGTCCTCGCACATACCGTATTTCAGCCCTAAAGCCATAAGCGCCCCAGTACACGCTCCGCAGACCTCAGCCTTACACATACCGCCGCCGAAGCAAGCACCCACTCTGAGTGCCTGTTCCTTCGTCATTCCAAGCTCCTCGGCAAATGCCGCCAGCACCGCCTGAGAGCAGTAATACCTTTTTGAGAAAAGCTCACTTGCAATTTCTGTGTGTTTCATAGTTTACCTCCGATAAATATATTTGAATTTATCTATACGAACTGTAAATAAAAAACCGTCTTTCCACGGCATTTTATTTACAGCAGCATTCTCCGCTGTCAGACACTTTTGTCAGCTCACGCAGAACATTCACAGCGACTTCCGTACCCTCCGCAGAAATGGAGTAATACATCCACTTGCCCTCTTTTCTGCCGACCACAAGACCGCTGTCACAGAGGATCTTCATGTGGTGGGAGAGCGTGGGCTGGGTACATTGCATTGCCTCAAGCAGCTTGCAGGCGCATTTCTCGCCATTTTGCAAAAGCCTGAATATCTGCACCCTGTTCTCATCGCACAGAGCCTTGAATATCACGGTGATCTGTTTGTTTGTCAGTTCCATTCGCTCACCTCATATTGATGATTTTCTATATTATAGCATACAGATTGAGATTTGTCAATATGTAATTGAAAACTTTTTTTGATCGTCTTTCAGAAATAGGGAAAGCCCTCAGACTGATCCAAGGGCTTTTCCGTTATTCAGTTCCAAAAAGGTATAATGTCATTATGGCGCGCGCCATAATACTGATTTGAACCTCAGCGGAACGGAAAGTGAGTGTGTCATTAGACTTTGGGCTATTGACACTCTCATATTCTGATAATTTGCCTTATTATACCTACTGTGAGCAGATCGGCAAGGAGATTCGTGATATTTCGGACGAAATACCGTTTGAGATTCCTGATTCTTGGGAGTGGGTAAGGTTTGCTTCAATTATTGAATTGCAGTCGGGACAGGATTTAACACCAGATAAGTATAATGCGAATGAAAATGGTCTGCCTTATATCACAGGGGCAAGCAACATAGAAAATGGAAATGTTATAATAAATCGCTGGACTGAATACGGCAGAGCGTTTGCATTTAAGGGAGACATTCTTCTAACCTGTAAAGGTACAGTCGGCACAATGGCTATCCTACAGCAAGAACAGGTACATATAGCAAGACAAATAATGGGGATACGTCCGTATAACGGTGCTGATACTGATTATGTAAAACTTGTATTAGAAACTCTTGTTGAGCGTTTGAAAGCTGCTGCAAAGAGTATGATACCTGGGATTGCAAGAGATGATGTCCTATTCTCATTGATCCCGTTACCACCCCTCTCAGAGCAACACCGCATAGTCTCCAAGATAGAAGAACTCCTCCCATACATCGAAAGATACGGCAAGGCAGAAGAACACCTCACCGCCCTCAACACAACCTTCCCCGAAGCTCTGAAAAAGTCTATCCTGCAAGAAGCGGTGCAGGGAAAGCTCGTTCCGCAGAACCCCGATGATGAGCCTGCAAGTGTTCTATTGGAGCGTATCAGAGCCGAAAAACAGGCACTTATCAAGGCAGGCAAAATCAAGCGTGACAAGCACGAATCGGTCATCGTAACAAGGGATAAAATTCCTTATGAGATCATCGACGGAAAAGAACGCCTTTCGAGCTGCCGGAGGGGTGGTGCTGGTGTAGACTGGGAACTATTACAACCGTTTTAGGAGGCAAAAGAATACCAGCAGGGCGTAAACTATCCTTAGAAAAGACCGATCATATTTACATTAGGGTTTCCGATATGAAAGATAGCGGCGTATCTATGGATAATCTGCAATATGTTCCAGACGATATATACCCGTCAATATCTCGATATATCATCAACAAAGAAGATATTTATATTACAGTAGCAGGTACTATCGGTAAAGTTGGTAAGATACCACCGGAACTTGACGGGGCAAATTTGACTGAAAATGCGGATAGATTAGTTTTCAGCATTATAAATCAGGATTGGCTTATTATGTGTCTGCAATCAAGTGTTGTTCAATCTCAAATAGCTGATGCTACTACAAAAGTTGGTCAACCAAAATTAGCTATAGCAAGAATACAAAATCTTTTAATTCCACTGCCACCAGTTGATGAGCAGTCACGCATAGTCGCAAAAATCGAAGAAATTATGCCCATGATTGAAAGATTAACTCTGAGGTGAGAGTAGCAGGTATACCGCCTTCAATGCGAATGATCTCCTCAGACGGTTTGTTCCTGTGGCTGTTGCGCTTGTTGTCATATCCCTTAGACTCCGAACGGTTGAAGATATACACACCCGTATACTTTTCGTTCCTCAGGATCT
>CADBAC010000508.1 GCA_902792495.1 Ruminococcus flavefaciens
ATAAACAGCTACAAGCCTGACGTAGTGCTCAATCTCGCACTCCCCTATCAGGACCTTACTATAATGGACGCTTGTCTCGCTACAAAGACTCACTACGTAGACACTGCAAACTACGAGCCTCTTGATACAGCGAAATTTGAATATAAGTGGCAGTGGGCATACCGTGAAAAGTTCAAGGAAGCAGGTATAACTGCACTCCTCGGAAGCGGATTCGACCCCGGTGTTACAGGAGTGTTCTCAGCATACGCAATGAAGCACCAGTTTGACGAGATAAACTACATAGATATCCTCGACTGCAACGGTGGAGACCACGGCTACCCCTTCGCTACAAACTTCAATCCCGAGATAAATATCCGCGAGGTATCTGCTAAGGGAAGCTACATCGAGGACGGCAAATGGGTAGAAACAGAACCCATGGAGATAAAGCGCGTTTATAACTTCAAAGGCGTAGGCGAGAAGGATATGTACCTCCTCCACCACGAAGAACTTGAGTCCCTGGCACTGAACATCAAGGGCATCAAGCGTATCCGTTTCTTCATGACATTCGGTCAGAGCTACCTGACACATCTGAAGTGCCTTGAGAACGTAGGTATGACATCCATCGAGCCTATCATGTACGAAGGCAAGGAGATAGTACCGCTCCAGTTCCTGAAGGCTGTACTTCCCGATCCTGCTTCACTGGGCCCGAGAACAGTGGGCAAGACCAATATCGGCTGTATCTTCCGTGGAAAGAAGGACGGCAAGGACAAGAACTACTACCTCTACAACATCTGCGATCATCAGGAGTGCTACAAGGAAGTCGGCTCACAGGCTATTTCCTACACAACAGGTGTACCTGCAATGATCGGTGCTATGATGATAATGACAGGCACATGGAAGAAGGCAGGCGTTTACAACATCGAGGAATTCGATCCCGATCCGTTCATGGACGCTCTCAACAAGTGGGGACTTCCATGGGAAGAGGACTTCAACCCGGTTCTCGTTGACTGATAAAAATACAGAATGGGGCGCTATGTAACTGCGCCCCTCATCGCTGATTCGGTAAGGCAACACCGCACAAAGCTTGTGCGGTGTTGCCGTAAGGATATTTGGAGGAAATATGCTTTTCATTCAGAAAATAGCAGTATACTACAGCGGCAGAGAACGTTTCTCGGATCATGCGAGAGAACGTGAAGCGCTGAAATTTCTGCCTGTACGGCAAAGTCTGCGTATAATGCCTGACAGCGAGGTACTTGTGCACACTGTTGATATGCGCCAGTACGACAGCAGGATGATAGTGAGAAAAGAACAGCTCCAGCAGTTTGGCAGGGAAGTTTTCGGTGAAGGCACACGAAGCGACCCCTGGTATCATAAGGATCTGTTCGAGAATATAAGGATATTCTGTGAGGATGACCGATACAGGATAATGTTCTGCGATGATTTCTATTACTCGATATTCTCACGTTCAAGACGTCACGGCAGAAATGAAGCCTACAACAAAAAAGGCTCGCCTTTCAGATATGCGGACAGGCTTAACGAGACTGCATTCCGCCTTGGCAGAAATGAATACGGACGTATTTACTTCAACAACCGTTTCGTCCATCCGAGATCAAGAGAACAGACCTATGTGCGGTATATTTACAATATCATAAACTGTGACAGGGAAAAATTCCGTGAAAAGATGTTTTTCTGCAAGAATGCCGATCACGAATACAGGAATATGAAAAGTTGGATCATGCTGTTTGTTCAGAGTATAACTGTCAATTACGGGAAAGATGTGAGATATCCACGGTTTGCCGCCGAAAGACGGAATATGCAGTTCTTCGCTCTGCTGTGCGAAAAGCCTTCCGTGGACGCTGAAGCATTGGTGGATTCACGCATCATCGAACAGAACAGCCGCTTCGTAAACGGCAGAGCTTTTTCCACAAAGACTTACGGCAGTGAGATATTCGGCAACGAAGACGGCTATAATCTGCCTGTTGACAACGTTGTAAGAGTTGTGAAGCGTGAGGACGGCTACGACTTTTTCTACAAAAGCTATAACAAGAAAGCTTTTACGCTGAAAGAGGGACAGTACGGCAGGGTGATGTACAACTACCGCCGCATTGACCGTGATACTCGCAGGTGGGTCTACACCGAATGTATTCTTAACTATTACTGCGCCGAAAGGTCGAAATTCAGGGAAAAGCTGTTTTTCCGGAAGAAGCCGGACTTTGAATTGCGTGACATGAGATCATTGCGCTGAACGGAGAATCAAGATGCTATTTATTCAGAGTATTTCAATAGGTTATTATAAGAATATGCGCTTTCCGCAGTATGCAAACGAGCGTGAGAGAATGCTGTTTCTCCCCATCGAGCTGAATCCGCATAAATTCATCGGTGAAGAGCCGACGAAAGATAATATGCTGGACTGCGAAGTGCTTGTGCAGTACGAAGGCTTCTGGCAGTATCCTGCACAGATGCACCATAACTCCACCCGTTTCAGACAGTTCGGCGAGGAGATATTCACCGAGGGCAGCCGTGACAGTTACAAGAATATGCGCAGTATGATCGAGCATCTCCGCCTGAGCAAGGAGGACGGCGCATACAGAGTGCGGTTCTGCGATGAGGGATATTATTCCTTTAGCTGTCCGTCGAGACGCAGAGGACATAACGAATCCTACAACGAAAAAGGCTCGCCGTTCTCATATCAGGACAGACTCAACGAAACTGCCTTTGTGCTGAAAGACGGCGATTACGGCAGAATAATCAATCTTTCCACCGATGCAGCACAGGTCTTTGCCGGTCAGATTACCTACGGAGCGAGCAAAGCTACTTTGGAAGCACTC
>CADBAC010000509.1:0-928 GCA_902792495.1 Ruminococcus flavefaciens
ATGGCAGCGGAACTGTTTCTGAAACCGCTGATGGCAACGGCTTTTTCGCCGTAGATCTTAGCAAGCGGGAGCATCGGAGGAGTACCGATACCGCCGCCGATGAGGATGACCTTTTCAGCGTCGGGCTTTACAGTAAATCCGTGACCGAGGGGAGCGAGCATATCTATAAGGTCGCCCTTGTTAAGCTTGGCGATCTCCTCGGTGCCCTGACCTCTTATCTCGAAAACGATGCGGAGAGTGCCTTTCTCCTTGTCGATGCCGCAGATGGAAATAGGTCTGCGGAGAGTAAAGCCTTTGGCTCTGATATGTACGAACTGTCCGGGAACTGCCGCTTCAGCGACTTCGGGACATGATATGGTGAAGCTATAGATATTGCGTGCTATAGCCATTTTCTCAGTGATGATATAACTGCCCTGAGTATATTTCATAAGTTACCTCCTTGATATATAGTTATTCTATTATATTATAGCATATTATTTCCGGTTTAGCAAGAGTTTATATTAATAATGTATGGTATCAGTTTTTGCTGATCAGGATCATTAATTAGCAGGGGAGAGTGCCCTCGCCCTCCCGATCGTATTTTTCACCGCAAATTTACTATCTTGACATATTATATATCATAGTGTATAATAAAATAGTATTTTTACACGAAAAAACGTAAGGCAACACCGCACAAAACTTGTGCTGAATATGCGTCGACAGATTTTTCGTCAGATTGTATAGAAATTTCGCAGGCATACTGACGTATGTCAAGGGATTTCTGTGCAAGATGACGGAAAATATGTCCGCAGATTCAGAACCTGTCCACATAGGGTGAATGTACGGATTATCAGGCATAATTTTGTCGGTGGCAAGGCAAAAATCCGCCGACGGGCTGTCGCCCTTCAAGGATTTTTAACGCAGTCACCGGCAAAATTTGACGAAAAGA
>CADBAC010000509.1:992-2698 GCA_902792495.1 Ruminococcus flavefaciens
ATCCGCCGACGGGCTGTCGCCCTTCAAGGATTTTTAACGCAGTCACCGGCAAAATTTGACGAAAAGACGTGCATGAATCCCTATGTGGACAGGTTCTCACTGCAAAGCCGTCAGGCGGGCTTTGTGCGGTGTTGCCTTTAATAAACAAAATTGATTTCCGTGTATAATAAATCAGTATTGAAATCTATAAAAAAATATGATATAATTATATAATAGTAAATTACGGCTGAATTCAAACGATCAGAACAAGGAGGAAATCATCATGCCTTTTATTGATGTAAAAACAAATGTATCCGTATCAGAGGAACAGAAAAATTCCATTAAGACTGCTTTAGGTCAGGCTATAACTGCCATTCCCGGCAAGTCTGAAAGCTGGCTTATGGTTGGCATAAAGCCTGAGTATGACCTCTGGTTCAAGGGCGACAAGTCCGCTGCTGCTATGGTTGAAGTTGCTATTTTCGGCGGAGCTTCACATAACGCTTTCACTACTCTCACAAGCCATATCACAGGCATACTTACCGATCAGCTGGGCATCTCATCCGATCGCATCTACGTAAAGTACAGCGAGGTCGAGAACTGGGGATGGAACGGCTCTAATTTCTGAGGTGATAGCTATGGAACTGAAAAGATTTTTCGGTACACTTACTGCGGCAGCACTGTTTATCTCATCTGTCCCCCTAATGACAGGGAATACCGATACGGAACTGACTGCCTCGGCAGAAGAATGGTGCTTTGCAGGCGAGACCTGCGATCCGCTGCATGATACTTCTCGTGACATTCAGAAGGAGGGCGTCGGCAATCCGCTGAATTTCGGCGAGAGAAACACTCCTGCTGACGCTTCCGCAGAGGAGATACGTGCCATCAACCACAAAATGACCGTACAGGAAGTAAAGTACGCTCTCTATAAGGAAATAGACGAGCACTGGGACCTTATCTCTACCCGTCTCGGACAGCCCGAACGTGAAAAGATGTATGCGCTGTTTCTCGGACTTGGTTCACGAGAGTCAACTCTCGGCGAGGGCAAGATAGGCTCCGACCATGAAACTGCCTATGAGGACGGCTGGGGTGTGAACTCCGCCCACGCATACGGTACTCTCCAGACAGCCGTTACGGCTTTTGCGGACTGCGACCCTAAGTTCATGCCCGAGGACAACGTTCCTGAAATGTTCCAGTATTCATTTACACCGTCAAACTTCTATGACTGCATAATCTCAAATCATATGGGTATCAGAAAGATACTCCACTTTGCCGAGATATGCATGAACGAGCAGGGAATGACCGATTATCAGGTCGTAAGAAACAGTCTCAAGGGCTTCAACACAGGCTGGTGCAATATGGCTGAGGACGACGGCGCTTATGCGACCTATGCGGACGAGATCTGTGCAATGGCGCAGTTCTACTATAATGAAGGCCACCTCTACGACAACGTGTTCACATGGACATCTGCCAACGGAGAGGCTATCAACAAATACCGTACTCCCGACCGCTGGAAATGGTGGGGCGATACTGCTCCAAGCATGGCTCCCATTGAGGAAAAGCCGCAGACCACAGAGCCTGTCACAACTACAGCGGAGACAACAACATCCACAACTTCCGAGACAACATCGGAAACTACCACATCTGCCACAACAAGCGCTGTTGCCGATATAGTCTACGGCGACGCCAATTGTGACGGAGAAATAGATGTTTCAGACGCTGTACTCATC
>CADBAC010000510.1 GCA_902792495.1 Ruminococcus flavefaciens
TCCTTTGTTTTTTCACCGTTTTCATCTCTCCTGTCAGGAGCGATGAGAACTGCTTTCGCACGAGTAGCAGCTACGTCAAGCAAACGCTTGAATTCAGCATTCTCTGCTGATTTTTCGATTTCTTTCTCTTCTTCATAATGAGATGTATTAAACAGTGTATTATAATTATCATCGTCACACTTAAAAATATAACTTCTCACTGACTCATCATCATACATGGTTAACTGAGATGGCGGAATGTCTTTTTTACCTTTTTTTCCTGCAAGAATAACAATATTCGCTTCAAGTCCCTTAACCTTATGAAGATTGGCGATATGTACTGTATTTTCCAATTTATCAAAGCTTAGACAACGTTCCTTCCCTGCTTTTTTAATAAGATCATCAAGCATATCCGCACCGTCCTGCACAGATATAATTTCTCCTTTAGCTTCGGCTGAACGGATAAGTTCAAGTGCATAATAAAGACATTCAAGCTCGTCCGAATCGGAAAAACTCAGCAGTTTCATATCATCAAGAACGTATGAAAATAAAGCCGAAAATGTCATTGTTCTCGCCATATAGTTTATCTTTTTCAGAGTATCAAGCGCCTCTGCTATAAGCCCATCTCCCTCATATTCCTTGAAAAGGCTTAGAGACGGCAATGCTTCTGCAAGTTCGTCATCAGTAATTCCGAATATATCACTTTTCAGCGCAGTATATACCGAAATGCTATCCTCCGGATATGCCGCTGCATTTAAAACAGCTGTCATAGTTTTCAGCGACGGGCACTGCGAAAACAGAGTTGTTCCCTCAACATAACAAGGAATATCCGCTTCTCTTAAAACTGACATAAGGTCATTTATCTGCTTCTTTATATATGTTATTATCATGAAATCCCTGTATTCAGGGCTTCTCAGGCACTTTTCCTCTGCATCCCAAACCTTATATTTATCAGAACCGACAAGCTTCCGAATTATATCCCTTATCTTCGGTGCGTCAGATTCATCTTCGCTCAAATGAAAACTATACACACCGCTAAGCAGTTCATCATCGTCCTCCCCTTCTATCGGGATAGGTTCAAACTTACTCTGAAATAAATTCTCATCGGGCAGAAGTTTAGTAAAGACATCATTGAACCACTCTTTCATTCTTACCGTAGAACGGTAGTTTCTCGTCAGTTCAAGCACTTCCCCTTTGCCGTTTCCGAACATTTTTTTCACTTTACTGTACGCACCGATATCAGCATTTCTGAAGCGATATATCGACTGTTTCGGGTCGCCAACGATAAACAGGGAACCATCAACCGGAACACATTTTCTCCAGTCTGAAAACGGTTCTTTTGCCGCAAGATAGAAGAATATTTCCGACTGCATCGGATCGGTATCCTGAAACTCGTCAATGAGGAAACAGCGATGCCTTTCGGCGATATGTTTTATGAGTTTTCCGCCGTTCTCAGCATCCTTTTTCAGCATATCACGCAGACACAGCTTTGCTTCAAAAAATGTAAGTTCTCCGTTATTCTTCAGCCTCTCACTGACAGCATTCAGCGATGATACGATAAAATCCATTGAAACGGAATACTTCATTTCTTTCAGGATCGGCTTAATATAAACATCGTCTATCTTCAACGTAGATGCGCTGTTTTTCACATCAAACCAACCGGTTGCCCTTATCCCGATTTCATCTGGCCGACAGGCGATCTTGAAGTTATTCCTCTTTTTCAGTCTGGTATTTTTGCCCTGCATATAGACCTTATCTTTATTGGCATAGATACACTCAAAAATGTTGAGCACATCAGCTTTGAAGGGCGTAAGAAAATCATCAATATCAGTGAATCCGGGCGGATCGTAAATTATATCACTGCACCTTAATTCAGCCAATTTCGCCATTCCAGTCAGAAAAGTCAGTTCAGGCATTTTACAGACTTTTCTGAACAGATCATACTTTTTCAGCAGATCCTTTCCATAGTTTCCACGGATAATTTCCGAGTATTCCCTGCGGTAAACCGTTTTCATATCCGATGAGGGACACACAGTAAAATCAGACGGAATCCCTGCTTCAAGCGGATGCTCACGAAGAATATGTTCGGAGAACGAATCAATAGTCCCCATGAAGCAAAGGTCGATATTTTTCAAGGCTTCACGGCATCTTTCCTTCACAAGCTCATCTTCCGATTCTTTTATTGTTCTCGATAACTTGTCCTGGAAACGGCCGTAAAACTCTCTTGCAGCGGCTTTGGTAAATGTTATCGCACAGATATGGCGTATGTCCGTTCCATTAATTATCATCGAAACCATGCGCTGTACAAGTTCAGTCGTTTTTCCTGAGCCCGCACCTGCTTCAATGAAAAAGTTACGGTCAGTCTCGTTTTCTATCTTGTTTCTTGCAATATTGTCAAGGTCGTTGTTCATTCCGCCACCTCCTTAGGACATATGCCCGCATATCCGCAATACATACATTTATTTCTGTCATAAATTCTTTCAAAGCTGTTTTGCTTTATCGAATCCGCTATTTTTTCAAGGATCTTGTCGATCTCAGCTTCAAAAATATCTGAATAAGTGCATTTCACTTTTCTATTTTCTTTCACGAAACGATACTCACAGTTTTCGGCATTTATCCCCTGCTTGCTGAGCATATACGCATACAGCAAAGTCTGAATACAAGAATTTATATCATTTTCTTCATTACCTTCTGACTTACCGGTTTTGAAGTCAGCCACTGTAATCGCATTATCTGAAGATTTCTCAACACGGTCAGCTTTTCCGATTATTTTTATTCCCGACGGATGAACAAACTCCATGCCGTACTCGCAGTGGATCACTTCATTATCTATA
>CADBAC010000511.1 GCA_902792495.1 Ruminococcus flavefaciens
ATAGAAATATGTAAAATATACTTGACAAAATGTTACGACATGATTACTATATACACAATGAATAACGCAGCCGGCGGTTATTCATAAATCTTGCAGTCATTGCCGTCAGCACTGCGCTGACGGATATCACATTCCCGGAAGAATGCGAAAAAATAACCATAGGAAATAACGCTTTCGAGAATACGGGAATCGCAGGATTATCGCTGGATTATCCATCTGAAATAGGAAGCGGTGCATTTTCAAAATGCGGCTCACTGAAAACTGTGAAGCTGAACAATGCCAAAGTTGCAAACAGAGCCTTTATGGACTGCCCTTCTCTTTCGGAAATGACATTCAGCGGCGAAACGGTTCTTGATGACCTGAGCGTATACGGCTGTGACAGCCTTGAAAATGTCACTTTCAGCGACTGCAAACTGACCTCGTACAACGCTTTCAGAGAATGCCCGAAGCTGTACACTATTGACGGGAAAACTGTTTTCGATAATGTGAAAGGTGACTTTATCCCGGAGTACAAGGACTTCATTTTCAGCCACTTCAACGGCTCGGACAATGTGGGATCCATAAACGACTATGTTATCGCTCAGGCCGGCCTCATAGCAAAGGAATACACCAATGACTCCATGAGCGATATGGAAAAGGTGATCGCACTTCATGACTGGGTTTGCGGCAAAACCAAATACACCGAAGGCGATATCAATAACAAGGAAAACCATAACGACGCATCCGTTTTCATGAACGAATACACGGTGTGCGAGGGCTATGCAAGAGCCTGCAATCTGCTGTATCACATGTACCTTCTCCGCTTCATGAATTTCAGGGTGAGAAGCTTCCCGAATGTGAGTACCGCATGGGTGACGTAAATGCTGACGGAAACATCAATACTGCCGACCTTGTGGCATTGCAGAAACATCTTCACGGCCGCTCAGGAATCACAAAGGCAAACGGCGTATTGGCGGATGTTTGCTGTGACGGTGTGACAGATGTGCTTGACATGGTGGCACTCAGACGCAAGGTCATAAACGAACTTGCATGAGATGTGAACGATGTGTTAATCATAAGCAAAAAATATTGACTCCCCCCCGAAAAAGTGTATAATTGTAATAACATAAAATTCTGTATTTCAGAGGAGGCTTTGATATGAAAAAGAGAATTATCTTATTCATTACTGCGGCGTTAACTGTCGTATGCGGAACAGGCTTTACCACAGCAAATGCTGATAATAACTACGGCACAGAAGTTCCTGAACTGCTTGAATTATATGAGAGTTACTTCGATACGGACTACGAAGCCTTGTATTTTGAAGAAGCAACATCAGAATATTCTTCATACTGTGCTATACAAAATCTTGCAGATATGGGATATGTACAATTCTACGGCGAAGCTGATGATGAGGTGGATCTGAACAAATTGCGTCAGTTATGCGGATACAGTGAAAATGAGCTTCAATTAAGATGCAGCTATGGAAAACGAACAGAGTATTGGTCACTCAATATGACTTTTCTCACATTTGATCACGATGCAAATTATGAAGCTGCATTGAAGATCACAGATGCTATAGCTGAAAGCTATAAGCTCAAATCAGCGTATATAGAAGTGGACGGTAAAAATATTATACGCAATAATCGTACCTGTTGGGATCGTATCCGCAGAATTGATGAGTTCGGCATAGAATCACCGCTTACTGAAGAACTTACTTCAAAGCAGATAGCTGATCTGAATTCAGATATTGCCGGGAATGGCTACAAAGCTTCAATAGATGAAAACACAGGCAGTATTATTTTTGCCGAAGGTGTGACTGAAAAAGAAAAGCTTGAATTTGCGATATGGTTTAAAGATAACTATGGCTTTTATGCCCGTACAGGTTCTGCATCACAGACGATAGAACAAATACCTTCAGAACGTAAAGAACTATATTATACAGATGTTAAAGGTGATGTAAACAACGATGGTGTTTTTAATGTAAGCGATCTTGTGATGCTTAAAAAATTCTTGTTCGGAACAGGTACACTAACCAACTGGAAAAACGCTGATCTCTGCAAGGATGATCGAATAGACGTATTCGATATGATAGAGGCAAGAAAGGAATTTTTACGGTCAGCAACTTCATTTGTTCTGTAAGCGTGGAACAAAGTATACCAATGCTGTAATAGTGTCAGGATAAAAAATTCTCCCGGAAGCGTATGCTTCCTTTGCCCCGCCAGCGGGGACCTGTTCAGCGGAGACACGCTCTT
>CADBAC010000512.1:0-529 GCA_902792495.1 Ruminococcus flavefaciens
TTCGATTGTGCTATACTATTATTAACGAAATCGAATGGAGGTCGATGGTATGTCTATAACAGCAACCGAGTTTAAGATGAATTTCGGAAAGTATCTTCTTATGGCGGCAACAGAAGATATTTATATTACACGAAACGGAAAAACTGTTGCAAAGCTGACAGCACCTTATCAGGATAAACTCGAAACAGTCAATGCTCTGTTTGGCAGTGTTCCGGATACAATGACATTGGAAGAGGCAATGGAAGAGAGGCTTGATAATGT
Organism: Ruminococcus flavefaciens; assembly: GCA_902792495.1. Classification (GTDB taxonomy): domain Bacteria; phylum Bacillota; class Clostridia; order Oscillospirales; family Ruminococcaceae; genus Ruminococcus; species Ruminococcus flavefaciens_Z. The sequence continues at coordinate 262 of CADBAC010000512.1, forward strand.
ATGAATGTATTGCTTGATACCTGCATTATTATGGATTTCTTGCAGAACAGAGAGCCGTTTGCTCAAAATGCGAAGAAAATCATGCAGGCTGCCGCTATGGAGCTTTTCGCCGGTTTTATCACAGCAAAATCTGCGACAGATATTTATTATCTCACGCATAGATGCACACACAGCGACAAGGAAGCCAGAACAAAATTAAGTCAGCTTTTATCTGTAATCGATATGCTTGACAGCATGGCGGCAGATGTATATGATGCACTGCCTTCGG
>CADBAC010000512.1:585-2234 GCA_902792495.1 Ruminococcus flavefaciens
TACAAAAGATTATTCAAAATCAGCAGTGCCGGTTTATACACCCGAAAAATTCATTGAAATATTGGAACAGTCTGAATAATCAGGAGCACATCATGTTTTTGGCATGGTGTGCTTTTTTTGCTAAAACAAATCGTAATCCTGCTGCGTTGCAATTTCCGAATAGCCCTTGTAATCATCGTTTCTGCTCTCGCTGTACATATCATTGACCATACCAATCGTGAGCAGGTCAAGGTCACGGATAGAAATACCCAGCTGTACACAGCGGAGCAGAAACAGGGGAGTTGTCATTGGTCGGTCAGTCGGTCTAAGTTTTTTTTAGACTGTACATCGGTCTGCACGTTCAATCCCCATAACTCTATCAGTTTCGGCAGTACCTGATAAATGGAAAATGTGTTGAAGTTGTCGAGCCATTCTTCGGGCGTTTCGGGGATAGTCGGGTCAGCGTGTTTCGCCATAATGTAAGCGATGTTCTCGAACATTTCAAGGCTGAAAAGGTCAAGACTGCTGTTTTCCTCGTCTTGTTTGCTGACTGACTTTTCCAAAAGCGACAGATCCTTGTAAATATCCCTGTGGAAACGCAGTCTGTATATTCTCGGTATAGCCGCCGATGCACGGAATTTCACCGGCTGTCCGTCAATCTCTATTGTCTGTGTCAAACTCATTGTGTGTACCTCCACTCTTACGGATTGGACTGTCCGCCTGTTACAGCATTAGGCAGATAGACTTCGCTGTACCAGTTCAGATACACCGCATCAGTTGTATCATCACCTGTTTTTGCCTTGACAAGTCCGTTTCCGAGAGGTGCAGCTTTAATGGACAGTTTTTCTGTCTTGACCTCAATCTCGTCCTCGTTGGTCTGTGATTCAATGGTCGGACGAGAGGCAGAGCAATAATACATCACATGGCGGATTTTTTTCGCATCTCCGTCAAACTCGAAGAGCAGTGCGAAGTTAGCCGTTTCCACATTGGAGTTCTCTATAAGCACTCCGTTGCTGTCGAGTGTTTCTTTCAGAATGTCCTTGCGGAAACTTTCGGGAATAAGGGCGAGTTCGAGTTCCCCGTCATATCCCATATTGTTGCTGATAGTGTAATATGCAAAGCCGTCTGCATAGAAGTTGTTCGGCTCACCGTTCGGGTCAAGCGACAGTGACACCGCACCGGGCATAGGCACGGGTGTTTCAAAAGTCGCTGTACCGTCCGTGTTCAGCTTTACAATGGCATAATGCACATTGCAAAGATTGAATTTGACCTTGTTCTTTTTATTCGGCATTGTTGATTCCCTCCGTTTCAAATTGATACATCACCTCGTAGAGCTTTTCACTGTCAATCCACACTTCGGATTTGTTGTAGAAAATGTTGTATCTGTCAAGCACTTCTTCTACTTTCAGTTCAAGCTCCGTGTTTTTGTAATCGGTGTACAGTTCGATGTGTACATCATCTATCTTGTAGTAAACTCTGCCGTCTGCCGCAAAGTTGTCACTGCCCGGCAGAAGATAGCAGATAAAAGGCGGATTCGGACTTTCACCCTCGGCAAAGTGGTCATAGGCATAGGGCAGTCCTATCTCATTCAGAATCGAAATAATTTTATCCATGCGGTCACCCTTTCAATGCTTTTTCGATAGCTTTTTCACGATAGCTTTTTCAAGTGC
>CADBAC010000513.1 GCA_902792495.1 Ruminococcus flavefaciens
AGCCGTGAGCGTTTAGAGAAAATGGGCTTGCTGAAATATATTGATATTGTTGTCGCTTCCGCCGAAGAGGGCGTGGCAAAGCCTGATTTGAGGATATTCAGAATTGCTCTTGAACGAGCTGCTTGCAAGCCCGAAGAAGCGGTAATGGTCGGTGACAGGATAGATAATGACATCATTCCCGCTAAAAAAATCGGAATGAAAACCGTGTGGATCAGGCAGGGCTTCGGAAAATATTATGTACCCGATCCGGCAGCAGAAAAACCTGATCGGACTGTGAACAGCCTGAACGAATTGATAGATTTATTCTGCGGAAAAGAGGGCGGAAAATGAGTGGGAAGAATATGAATTTTCCCGGTAAAACATATTCATCCTGTTCTGGAAATTTAGTGTAAACTATTTCCGGGAGAAAGCCGCGGCGCGGTAAAGAATAAGAGCCTATACAGAACCAGAGCGCGAACACGACCGCCCGGGCACCGGATCGAAATAATCTGTTTTATTTGTCAGGACTGCCGGAGACTATTACGTAGATAAAACCGACCTTATAAGACAGATCACATCAAGCGGAGCAGAGGTCACATTATTCACGAGGCCGCGCCGCTTCGGAAAGTCATTGAATATGAGTATGCTCCGGCATTTCTTCAATATCAGAGAAGACAGTAAAGCATTATTTGAAGGCTTGAGAATAGCCGAAAATAAAGAACTTTGTGAAAACTGGATGAATAAGTATCCGACAATTCTTGTCAGCTTCAAAACGGTGGAGGCTACTAATTTCAACGATGCAGCGGCACAGCTTAAAATTGTCCTTGCGGATCTGTTCAGAAGCTTCAGCTTTCTTTTGGACGATGAAATAATCGATGAATATGATTTGGAAACGATCAAAAGAATAATGGCTAAAAATTCAGTTGCATCTGATATGATGGATTCGCTTTCATTGTTAACGAGGCTTTTGAATGCTCATTATCACCAGCCTGTTATCCTTTTAATAGATGAATACGACGTTCCTATGGCCAAGGGGGACACCTATGGTTACTATAATGACATAACAAACATAATGCGTTCAATGTACAACAAAGCCCTGAAAGACAATCCTTACATCAAGATAGCTGTACTGACCGGATGCCTCAGAATTGCAGAGGAAAGTATATTCACAGGACTTAATAATCTGGCAATAAAAACTATAGTTGATACGGATTATGATGAGTGCTTTGGTTTTACACGGGATGAAATGAATAAGCTGCTGACAGATACGGGTCTTACCCCAAAGCAGCCTGTATTCAAGGAATGGTATGACGGTTATGTTTTCGGAAACAAGGAGGTCTATTGTCCCTGGGACGTGCTTAATTATGTTGACGCTCTCCAAAAAAATCCCAATCAGCCGCCAATGAATTACTGGGCAAACACAAGCGGAAATGATGTAATAAAAAGATTTCTGGAGAGTGACTTTGACGTAACGGATGAATTTGAAACACTGCTTGGCGGCGGTGTTGTCAGCAAGAAAATCAATCCGAATATCACATACGCTGATCTTGTTGAAAATGAAACGAATCTATGGTCTGTACTTTACATGACCGGCTACCTTACTATCGTTCCGGGTACACTGCCCAAAATGACCTCAAATGATCCTGATGAGGTCAAGGGAATGTTTGAATATGATTTCAAGCTCAGGCTTCCCAATAAAGAAATTCGTATGCTTTTTGAAAATACTGTCGCTGCATGGTTTAAAAACAAGCTGCTTGGAGAGGACAGAACAGAGCTGTTCAATGCTATCTGGGGCGGTGATGATAATACCATTACCGACGAACTGTGTGCTTTTCTCGGTGACAGTATCAGCTTCTACGATTATCACGAGCTTTTCTATCACGCTTTCCTGACTGGACTGCTTTCAGGCGTAAAAGGTGTGACAGTTGTTTCAAACCGGGAGGCAGGAACAGGCAGAGCCGATCTGATACTTCAATATCCGAGAAAGGGTCTTGTTGCGATTTTTGAATTCAAGTGCGCTGACAGTGAAGAAGAAATGAACGATAAGTGCGATGAAGCACTTGAACAAATAGAATAGAGGGAGTATTCCTTCCCGT
>CADBAC010000514.1 GCA_902792495.1 Ruminococcus flavefaciens
TTTCAAGAGCCTGTTTGAAATGGCGTGACAGCAGCGAGAAGCTCTCAATACTGAGGGCTTTCCCTATTTCTGTAAAACTATCAAAAAAGTATTCAATTACATATTGACAAATTTCTATTTGTGTGATATAATATAGAAAATCTTCGATATGAAAGAGGTGCATCATGGAGTTGACAGATAAGCAGATCACCGTGATATTCAAGGCTCTCTGCGATGAGAACCGCGTGCAGATATTCAGGCTTCTGCAAAACGGCGAGAAATGTGCCTGCAAGCTGCTTGAAGCAATGCAGTGTACCCAACCTACGCTTTCGCATCACATGAAGATACTCTGTGACAGCGGTCTTGTGGTCGGAAGAAAAGAGGGCAAGTGGATGTATTACTCCATTTCTCCGGAGGGTACGGAGATAGCCGTGAATGTTCTGCGTGAACTGACAAAAGTGTCTGACAGCGGAGAATGCTGCTGTAAATAAAATGTCCGTGGGAACACGGAATTTTATTTGCAGTATGTATAGATAAATTCAAATATATTTATTGGAGGTATACTTATGAAACACACAGAAATTGCAAGCGAGCTTTTCTCAAAAAGGTACTACTGCTCTCAGGCGGTGCTGGCGGCATTTGCGGAGGAGCTTGGAATGACGAAGGAACAGGCACTCAGAGTCGGCGCTTGCTTCGGCGGCGGTATGTGCAAGGCTGAGGTCTGCGGAGCGTGTACGGGTGCGCTTATGGCTTTAGGGCTAAAATACGGTATGTGCGAGGACGGTGACTTAGAAAGCAAAGAGAGAGCAAACAGCTATGCCGTGCGTTTTCTTGATGAATTTGCGAAACAAAACGGCTCTTATATCTGCCGTGAGCTGCTTGACTGCGATATTTCCACTGATGAGGGCAAGGCTTATGCAAGGGCAAATGGTTTGTATGCAACAGAATGTCCGAAGATGATAGAGAGTGCCGTGCTGATCGCAGAAAAGCTGATAAACGAATAATTCTGCCGTATGAAAAATACGGCTTTTTATCCCGTAAATAAATCGACTGATTTCAATTTATCTATGGAAGGCGGTGCTTTATGGGAATTTGGGACTTCATACAAGACGAGATTCTCGGTATGAAATGGCTGAACAGGCTTATCGGCTCGTTGCTGAATGCCTGCGGTCTTGATACAAGCGAAAAAATCGGCGGAAGTGTGCAGTTTTTCATCTATGATGTGATCAAGATCATGGTGCTGCTCGGAGTGCTGATATTCCTTATATCCTACATTCAGAGCTACTTTCCGCCTGAGAGGACAAAGAAGATACTCGGACGGTTTCACGGCATCGGTGCGAACTGCATTGCCGCCTTGCTTGGTACGGTCACACCGTTCTGCTCATGCTCATCAATACCGCTGTTTATGGGATTTACAAGTGCAGGACTGCCGCTTGGTGTGACATTCTCGTTCCTTATTTCATCGCCAATGGTTGACCTCGGCTCTCTTATTCTTCTGATGAGCATATTCGGCTGGAAGGTCGCTGTGGTTTATGTGATCGTCGGGCTTGTGATCGCAGTCGCCGGCGGTACGCTGATCGAAAAGCTGCACCTTGAAAGTGAGGTCGAGGAGTTTATCCGCAACGGCAAGCTGCACCTTGAAAGTGAGGTCGAGGAGTTTATCCGCAACGGCAAGAGCATTGACACTCCGCAGAACGAGCTGACAAAGCGTGACAGGCTGAAATACTCATGGGAACAGGTCACGGGAACGGTGAAAAAGGTCTTTCCCTATGTCATAGTTGGTGTAGGTATCGGTGCAGTTATCCATAACTGGATACCCGAAGAATGGGTGATAAAGCTGCTCGGTACGGGCAATCCGTTCGGCGTTATCATTGCCACGATATGCGGAATACCGATGTATGCAGATATATTCGGGTGTATCCCCATTGCAGAAGCACTCGTCGCAAAGGGCGCAAAACTCGGCGTTGTTCTTGCATTTATGATGGGCGTTATCACGCTGTCGCTGCCGTCGATGATCATGCTGAAAAAAGCGATCAAACCGAAGCTGCTTGGCATATTCATTGCTATATGTTCAGTCGGAATTATCCTTGTCGGATATTTCTTCAATATCATTCAAAACTATATCATTTAGGAGGATTATTATGGCACTGTTTGGAAAGAAAAAGGAAGAAGCAAAGGCAGAAAAGTCCTGCTGCTGTGGAGGTTCACAGTCTGCAAGTGAGGTCACATCGACCTGCTGCGGCGAAAAAGTTGACGGTATCTGCTGTATCAAAGTCCTCGGTTCGGGCTGTAAGTCCTGTCATCAGCTTTATGACAACACCTTGAAAGCTGTCGAGGGTATGGGCATTGAGGTC
>CADBAC010000515.1 GCA_902792495.1 Ruminococcus flavefaciens
CTCATACCTTGTCAACTTCAACTATATCACTTCATTCGATAAATCGGGTGTAGTTCTTTCAAACGGTCATAAAGCGGTAATTTCAAGGAATAATTACAAGGACTTCAGCAATTATTACCTGAATTACATAAAGAGTTCGAGAGGTGGAAATTGAATACTGCGTTACAGATAATCGAACTCGGACAATACCTGATGTACTTTTTCAATGTACATATCATCATCTCCGAAACGATCGACAGAAAAAAAATATCAAAGGCAAGCATCCCCTTACTGATCGCCTATTCTTTGCTTATCATAATCAATGTGAAGCTAAGATTTATCCATACATTCATTTCGGTCCTTCTTTATGCGGCTATCTGTATTTCTCACAGAAAAATCCCTCTGAAATCACTTTATGTCACTCTGCTGTATCTTTTCATCGACGGCATGATAAGCCCGATAATAATAATGATACTTGATTTTCTTGTGGAACAGAAGTATTTCAATATCCTCAGCAGCAGCATATCACTTCTTATTAATGCCGCTTTCTTCTTTCTGTTCAAACGGTATATGAATAAAAACGGCGAAAATCTCCGTCTTAGTCTGAAACTTATGCCAATGAAAGTATATATTCTTATATTTATATACATAGGCATCATATCTGTTTTCAACTCATTCATTATGGTCGCTTCTCAGAAACGGATATTCGGTACATCGCTGTTTACGGTACTCAAGGCCTGTATCATATTTACAAGCATCTTATCCGTGTTCATTATGATGTTCATAATTACCAGCAACCTCTCAGCTTACTACTATAAAAAATCCGCTTCTCTTCTGGATAAACAGCTTGCTATGCAGGCAAGATACTACGAAAAGATGGATTATTTATCCAACGATATAAGAAGATTCAGGCACGACTACAAAAATCATATGTTCTGCCTCAACTCTCTCCTTAACGAAAACAAGACAGAGGACGCTATAAAATATCTTGAATCTATCACCAATAATCAGACCATGCAGACTTCTACATTCAGAAGCGGAAATACCATTGCCGATACAATACTGAATGATAAAAACGAGATCGCTGCCAAGAACGAATGCAGGCTTAATTTCACAGGTGTGATATCTCCGTGTATCTCAGCTTTCGATATTTGCACCATACTGGCAAATGCTCTTGATAATTCCATAGAAGCCTGTCAGAAGATACCCGACGGAAACAAACGCTTCATTGATGTTAACTGTTTCCTCAAGAGAGATATTCAGATAATATGTATATCGAATCCCAACAGTAATGATAACCCGAATCTTCAAACATCAAAAGAGAATAAAACAGATCATGGATTTGGTCTGTTCAATATCAAAAAAACCGTCGAAAAGCTCGGCGGCACAGTGAATGTCACACAGCAGTATCCTATCTTTGTGCTGGATATAATGTTCACCGTACCGTCTGCTAAAGAAAGCGAACAGCCTGACGACGGGTCTCAGCTGAATGAAGCGTGATATCCGCATTCAACACTTAAGGCAACACCGCACAAAGCTTGTGCTGAAGATGCGCCGACAGATTTTTCGTCAGATTGTATAGAAATTCCGCAGGCATACTATCGTATGTCAAGGGATGATTTCTGTGCAAGATGACGGAAAATATGTCCGCAGATTCAGTGTAAAGCCGTCAGGCGGGTTTTATGCGGTGTTGCCTTAATATGATATGCCCCCCGCAGACGGCTCAACAGCCATTTACGGGGATTTTTTATATCCGTATCCCTCAGATATGCTTGAAAAAGCGTTCGCTGTATGGTATAATTTATATATTCATATCAGACGGAAACAAAAGCGTCCTCCCCGACAAAGAGTGCAGAAAAAGTCGGGATAAAAATGCATTGATGTGATATAATTAGGGTGTGTTGACACTAAGCCTAAAACGCATCTTTTTGGCAGAATTTTACGCATACTGCGTCGAGAAAACTTGCTGGGCGACAGCCCACCTGCGTTGCAGAAATTCTGCTCAAAAATCTGCACATTATTTTAGTGTCAACACACCCTAGTTTGAACATAATGAGATGAACATTATGAAAAAACGGTCCGCTATATCTGCATCCCACTGAAAAAAACTGAGAGGTGATAATATGAATCAAAATAAAAGTTTCAGCCTTTTGCAGCCCGATACTGCAAACACAGAATATCGCAGACTTCCCGATAATGTGATGCATGATCTTGGTCTGGAGGAATTCTGTAAGGCTATATCAGACGATGAAAAGGAAAGGCGTCTCATTGCAAATGTGCTTTCGCAGATAACGGATGATTCTGATGTTGCCGCATACCGCAGTCAGATATTCGTTGATATCCTTAACCTTCCCGAACTCAGAAATACCATGCTTGAACTGTTTGACAAGATACAATTCATGAAGGATTTTTCCACCATGCACAAGACCTCCGAGGAGGAACTCGGCTTGTGGCATCTCTTTCACCGCCTTGACGAACTGGACAGCTACATAAGAACTGTTGAAACTATGCGGGAATGCCTGTCCGATGAGAGGATACGCTCCGAGGGACTGATCTCACTGAGGGATCACATAACAGCACTTTATGATGAAGCTTGCTTTGCCGAAATGAAGAAGGACATTGCAGCTCTAAAAATGAAAGCTTCTGATGTGCAGAGCGTCACTCTCGGTATCAATGTAAATGAGCGATTTGAAGCTGTCAGCATCGGCCTTGTGTCTGTCAATAAAAAGCCGTTCAAAAAGTCGGGCATAGTCAGCAATTTCGCAGATGCTATCTCATCTAAAGACAGGTTACAGGAGACATCTGACTGGGACGGTGATATGCACTATCAGCTGGTCGAAAAGGAGAATAATTCCAATGTCAGCGCTTTCATAGAAAAGATGGGCGGATTCTCTGCTGTGAGAAATACTCCCTTTGTTGACGGCCGTATCCGTTCAACTGTCGTCAGCACTCCTGACGGCGACGGTACGAGCAATTCAACTTTTTATCTTGAAACTGTCATGAATAAAATGCTTGGTTCACTTGTAAAGAAACTGAGAGACACGCTTACCAAATACGCAGAAGTGGCGATAGTTAATGTTTCATCGCTGGTGCCTGAGTTTGTTTATTACATCAGATGTGCGGAGTTCATAAGCAGCCTGATGAAAAAGGGATGCATATTCTGTGAGGCAAAGTCTGAAGCGGAGGGAGATACTTCCATGCTGGCAAAAGGCTTCTACAATCTGAAGCTGGCAATGAATATGGAAAACGTCAGCGATATCGTCCCCAACGATCTTACATTCGATCAGAAGCACACCGTTTACATACTCACAGGTGCAAACCGTGGCGGAAAAACAACTATCACTCAGGCTGTGGGTCAGCTGTTCGTTCTGGCACAGGGAGGACTTTTCGTTCCTGCGGAGAGTTTCAGCTATATCCCCTGCGACTGCATCTACACCCATTTCCCTGCCGACGAGGACAAGACAATGGATCTGGGCAGACTGGGAGAGGAATGCGTCCGTTTCAAGGAGATGTTCTCCTCGGCTACAAGCAGAAGCCTTCTTCTGCTGAAT
>CADBAC010000516.1 GCA_902792495.1 Ruminococcus flavefaciens
GGAAAACTAACTGCCTGAAAAGAAAAGACCTGAGAAGTGCTTGTAAGCTAATCTCAGGTTTTTGTGTGTTATTCAGTTCCAAAAGGGTATACTGTCATTGTGACGCGCGCTATAATGCTGAAACAGACTTGTTCGGAACGGATTTTGTGTGCGCCAATAGACTACGGGCTATTGACAAGCATATATACTTAGCGAAAATGTTATTTTTGCACATCTAATACAGTACCCTTCATAGGGTGACCAAAATGGGATCTTGACATTTTTTGTTCCACGCTCCGGAATGATAGAACATTACAGACATTCCCATAGCGACTGTCCAGCCAAGCGGCCAGGCAAGCCATATACCTGTTGTCCCGAAGAATACGGACAATATCTTAGCAAATACAACACGAAGTATCAGGTCGGTGAATGTCGCAGCCATAAACTGCTTCATCATTCCTGCACCCCTCAGTACACCGTCGGAAACGAGTTTTGCGGATACAACAAAGTAAAACGGCGACAGTATCTGCAAGAACCTTATGCCGACCTCCATTGCTGTTCCTGTCGGTTCGTCAAGGAAGATATACACAAGATATTTCCCTGCGAGCAGATAGGCAGCCGTGAGCGGTATGCACAGCACCCATACGAGCTTTATGCCTGCCTTGAAGCCTTCCTTTACTCTCGGCAGCTTATTTGCTCCTATGTTCTGGGCAGTAAAGTTAGATACGCCATTCCCCAGAGTTGTGAGCGATGTGATGACGAGGTTGTTCAGCTTTACCGAAGCGGCATAGCCAGCGATAACGCTCGATCCGAAATCGTTGATAATGCCTTGAATGATGATGTTGCCGACAGATATGAAGCTCTGCTGCAATATACTCGGAACTGCTACCGCTGCGATCTTGACGAGCAATCTCCATGAGAAAGGCTTGGCTTTTCCCTCCGTCTCTATTTTTGCAAATCTCCTGAATACAACAACCATTGCAAGAATACAGCTTATCCCCTGACAGATGAAGGTAGCCCACGCGACTCCCGAAACGCCCATGTGAAAGGCGGTAACGAACAGTATATCTGCACCGATATTTGATACTGATGAAGCCGCAAGGAATATGAACGGCGTTTTTGAATCGCCGAGTGCGGAGAAAATGCCGGTTGCCACATTATAGAAGAAAACGAACGGAAGTCCCCATATATATATGTCAAGGTACAGCTTTGAATCCGACAGGATATTATCGGGAGTGTGTATCAGCCTTAGCAGACCGTCAGAAAAGACAAGCCCTCCGATCATAAGCGCAAGACACAGAACACCGCCCGAGATCAAGGTGGTATAGACAGCCGTTTTCATATCCTTCAAACATTTTGCACCGAAAAGCTGGGATACAATCACCGAACACCCGATATTGCAGCCGAACGCAAAGGCTATGAATATCAAAGTGATTTCGTAGCTGTTTCCAACTGCCGCAAGAGCATCCTCACCTACAAATTTTCCCGCAACAAAGCTGTCGGCGATGTTGTAAAGCTGCTGGAAGATAATACTGCCAAACAACGGCAGGCAAAACTTCCACAGCACCTTATCCGGTTTTCCAACAGTAAGGTCTTTGGTCATCAAACAAGATGAACAATATGAATATCAGCTATGACCATTACAAAATTTTCTACTATGTGACCAAATACGGAAGTATAACGAGGGCTGCTAATGCTTTAACGCTCAACCAGCCCAATATTACAAGAACGATCAAAACCCTTGAAGCAGAGCTTGAATGTACCCTTTTTGAAAGGACAAACAAGGGCGTGCGTCTGACTCCAGAGGGTGAAAGGCTCTATGAGCATATCCGTACAGCAGTTGAGCAGATACAGGCAGGCGAGGAGGAAGTGTCCCTGAATAAAAGCCTGCAAGACGGCATTATATCCATAGGAGCTACCGAAGTCGCTCTTAGGTGCTTTCTGCTTCCGATACTTGGAGCTTACCACAGCAAATATCCAGGCGTTAAGCTGAAAATATGCAATTATTCCACACCGCAGGCGATCACAGCTTTACAGAAGGGCTTGGTCGATCTGGCAGTCGTTACAACACCTGCCGATGAGATCGGCTCTCTTAATGCACTAAAAATATGCAGTTTTCGGGAAACTGCAATATGCGGTCATGTATTTGAACATCTTGCAGAAAAAGAGGTCAGTATAAAAGAAATAGCAAAATACCCGTTGATAGCTTTGAGCACTGGAACAAAAACATACGAGTATTACAGAGATTTTTTCTCCGAGAACGGTCTGCCGTTTGAACCTGATATCGAAGCCGAAACAGCCGACCTGATACTTCCTATGGTGCAGAACGGTCTTGGCATCGGATTTGTGCCTGAGCCGTTTCTTGACGGGAATGCTGATAATATCTGCCGTCTGAAGATCAAGGAGAATATGCCGACACGATATATTTGTCTGATAAAGAATAACGAATATGCTTTGAGCATTGCGTCCAGAGAGCTTGAAAGGTCTATCCGGGACAAGTGCAGAACAATGAGCATGAAAGGATAGTAAGCATTAATTGAAATATAGGCGTAGTTTCATGTCTTTTATTTCAAATTCGTATGTTTCTGCGTAGCCAACTAAGCAAATAAAAATGCCCGCAACCGTCTGCTCTCGCAGACAACCACGGGCATCCCCTC
>CADBAC010000517.1 GCA_902792495.1 Ruminococcus flavefaciens
ACTTCTCGGTGCTGAGATACTCATAATCGAAAGCCTCGACCTTTCATCAGCAGAGGACGGGAAGTACATACTGTCTGCCGCACCTCTGAAAATGGCAGGTCTTGACGGTTCGCCCGTTCGTGCAATTTTAATATCTATTTAAAGATTTTTTAATCTCCTTTGTGATATAATTGGATTATAAATCACATATGGAGGTATATATGGAACGAAAACTTGATAAACTTAAAATAGTGGACCGTGATGTCATAAAGTACATAGTCATCGTATTTATGGGACTGGGCCATTTTCTTGCGTGGCTTTGCGGTACAGGAAACCCAAATGCAGCCTATTTTCTGCCTGTACCATATCAGATACTGATAGACCTTGCGCTTATCGCACCGCCAACCATGTTCTTCTTTATATCAGAGGGATTCAGGTACACAAGATCAAGGGAGGGTTATGCAAAGCGATTGTTCATTTTCGCCTGTATAACGCAGATACCCGAGTATATGCTGTGGGTGGAAAAGCCCATAGAGATCACGGATTTCATCGGATTAAGTACGATGAACGTGTTTTTCAGTCTGTTCTGCTGTCTCATTGCACTTATGATATATGAGAGCGAACGGCCGAAAAAGCAGAAGATACTGCTCATGATACTGCTGACTGTTGCCTCGTTGTTAACGATATGGGGATTTTTCTGCATCTGCTATGTGCTTATCTGGCACATCTGGCGTGATGACCTGAAAAAGAGAACTATCATATACACGGCCTTTACTGTTTTCTATAATTCGATTAGTTTTATCTCTGCATTGCTGAGTCACAGCGAGACAAGGCCGTATGAGATATTGGGAGCAGTAACGAGATTTACGGCAATGATGCTGGCATACGTGCTGATAACTTTTTTCTACAACGGCAAAAAGGGAAAGCATCCCGTATTTTCAAAGTGGTTCTTCTACATATTCTATCCCGCACACGTACTTGTTATTGCGTTGCTGAAATGGTTCTGGCTGTGATAGTTTACCTGATGTATCGTATGATATGCCGTCTGACCTTATCGTAATGAAACGGAGACTGAAAAAAATAATAACTTCATTTTGTGCTGCTGTAACAGCGGTGACGGAGTTACAAACGCAGATGCTCTTGCAATACAGAAGCATCTGCTTATACTTTAAATTATAAATTTTTCTGCCCACTCTCGTTTTCGTTAATAAAACACTTGACAAATAGTGAAAGTTAGTATATAATATAATCGACCCGAAGAAATATCGGGATAATAAGAAGGAAGGTGAATTTCATGACAATAAGTAAATTTGAAAGTATCAGAAGACAATCGAATATTTATAATCATGGAGTTTGCCCGCAATTCGCTTCTGCATAAATGCAGATGATTGGCAGGTTTGAAGTCGGGGATGCTTAATGCATCCTCGCATAAAATCAGCCTGATACGGCGCTTTGTGAAACTGTGAAAACAGTTTGGAGTGTCGTATCAGGCTGATTTTGTTTTATTGCTCCACCAACTAAACCTTGCCTTCAAATGCTTGACATAAAGAAAAATTCTCAGCGTCAGAAAAACTTGAAATGCGTCAGCATTTCTGCGTTTTCCATAAGCAGGCAGACGGAAAGGAATAATATGTTGATATTAAACGGAAAATACAATTCGGCCAAGGTTTTCACCGATGTTATCGAGCAGGATGCTATAACTCAGATAATCGCTTTCTGCAATCAGCCTGTATGTGAGGGTTCACAGATACGCATAATGCCTGATGTTCACGCAGGAGCAGGCTGTACCATCGGTACTACCATGACGATAAAGGACAAGGTCATCCCTAATCTTGTGGGAGTTGACATCGGCTGCGGCATGGAGACCGTAATGCTGAAAGAAAAGCACATCGAGCTTCAGCAGCTTGATAAGTTCATATACGCAAATATACCGTCAGGTTTTTCGATAAGAAAGAAGCCGCACCGCTATACCGACAAGATAGACCTGACTCAGCTTTACTGCTGCAAGCACATTGACCCCGACAGAGCAGAACTGAGCCTCGGTACACTGGGCGGCGGAAATCATTTCATCGAAGCTGACAAGGGCTCTGACGGAGAAATATACATTGTTATCCATTCGGGTTCGAGACATCTTGGTGTGGAGACTGCAAGATATTACCAGAACGAGGCCTACAGACGGCTGAATAAGTCATCGGACAAGGAAGCCGCTGAACTTATCGAAAGATTGAAGGCTGAGGGAAAGCATAAGCAGATACAGTCCGAACTGAAAAAGCTGAAGAATACCAAGACAACTGATGTGCCTAAGCATCTTGCTTACTGCGAGGGGGAACTTTTTGAACAGTATATCCACGATATGAAGATAGTTCAGCAGTTCGCACTACTGAACCGTCAGGCAATGATGATAGATATTATCAAGGGACTGGGACTTCATGTAAAGGAACAGTTCAGCACTATCCACAATTACATAGATACGGATACAATGATACTCCGTAAGGGCGCAGTTTCTGCTGAGGCAGGCGAAAAGCTGCTGATACCCATAAATATGCGTGACGGAAGCCTTATCTGTACAGGCAAGGGCAACCCTGACTGGAATTGCTCCGCTCCGCACGGCGCAGGCAGACTTATGTCACGTTCACGGGCAAAGGAAAATTTCACAGTGTCGGAGTTCAAGAAGCAGATGGACGG
>CADBAC010000518.1 GCA_902792495.1 Ruminococcus flavefaciens
GAGGGCATGAACCCAATGAAGGACGAAATGGCTGAGATAACAAACCAGCAGATGAGAAAGGGCAGCCTTGAAGAAGTTATCAAGGGCGCTGACGTATTCATCGGTGTATCTGCTCCCGGATGCGTAACACCTGAGATGGTAAAGTCAATGGCTAAGGATCCTATCATCTTCCCTATGGCTAATCCTACACCTGAGATCATGCCTGACGAAGCTAAGGCAGCAGGCGCAGCAGTTGTTGGTACAGGCAGAAGCGACTTCCCGAACCAGATCAACAACGTACTTGCATTCCCCGGTATCTTCCGTGGTGCTCTTGATGTACGTGCAAGCGATATCAACGACGAAATGAAGATCGCAGCTGCAAAGGCTATCGCTTCATTCGTAACAGACGACAAGCTCAGCGCAGACTACATCATCCCAAGTAGCACGCTGCTGAGCGTTGCTGAGCGCTGCTGAGCGAGCAGAGCGCAATCACGATTCGCTCGTAAACTCGCTTACTCTGTACGTTAAACTTACTCTGCTTTCGCTCGTTGGCACTTCTTGTCATGTAGTGGGCGAACATAAAATTTGTAGGGGTCGCTTTTGGCGGTCCTTGCTTCATTTGCAACGAACCACATCTGTAGGGGCGCTTTCCGAGCGCCCTTTTCATTTTTATACAATGCTTGCAGTTTCATGTTAACGCAGCACGTATGGATTTTATTTTTATTAAATGAACGATTCAACGTCATTATCATGACAATGTGTGAGGGCGCACACAATGTGTGAGGGCGCACAGTGTGCGCCCCTACGATTTATTCATCATGTGTGTTCGGTTATCCGAGGCGGCCATTGGCCGTCCCCGCAAAAACGTGCTTGCAGAATATTTATATATATGTTATAATAAAGCCGCAGAACATAATAGTCTGCGGCTTTATAATATTCTTACAGAATGGAGTGAACCGAAATGGAAGAAAAAACTATCGCTGATAATAACCTGCCTCAGCTTGAACCGCTTATGCCGGGCGAAGATGCTCCTTCGCCACTGACACAGGAACGAAACTACTCTGACGCAATCAGAGAGACAGAAAACATACTTGCAGAAGCAGAGGCACTGAATATGCAAAAAGAACTGCAAAAAGACGAAATGAAAAAGCAAGCCCGCACACTTCTTCTGATATTTCTTGCATTATATTTATATGCACATTTATTTTTAGTTCACTGGGCGGCTTTTCTTGCAATGCTGCTGCCTGCCGCAATTGCAATGGGAACACGCATTTTCAAAAAGCATATGTCTTTCAAGGATGCCGCTAAAGATTGCACTGTCTGTCTGCTTCTGACCGCTTTATTCTGCATCATTTCATTATGATTCGGCAGCAGCACAGTCGGCAAACGAAAACAGTTGAATTGCAGGAGCACACCTTGTGCGTCCCTGCAAAGCTAATGCTAACAGTTAAAAAGGAATGATAAATATGAGCTTAAACGATACCCCGTCATCCGAGAGAGTCCACATCGGCTTTTTCGGAAGGAGAAATGCAGGCAAATCCAGCGTGGTCAATGCTGTCACAGGTCAGGAATTATCCGTAGTTTCCGACGTTAAGGGAACCACTACAGACCCCGTCACAAAGGCTATGGAGCTTCTCCCTCTGGGCCCTGTTGTGATAATAGACACTCCCGGCTTCGACGATGTGGGAACTCTCGGTGAAATGCGTGTCCGCAAGACTAAGCAGATACTCAACCGCACAGATTTAGCAGTCCTCATCGTGGACAATTCCACAGGCCTTTCCGATACCGACAAACAGCTTATCGGCATTTTCAAGGAGAAGGACATCCCCTACATCACGGTCTACAACAAGTCCGACATCGCACCTAAGACTGACTGCGGAGAGGGCGAAATATCGGTAAGTGCGGTCTGTCGTGAGAATATACACGAGCTGAAGGAAATGATGGCCCATATGACAAAGCGTCAGGGCGAGGAAAAGGTGCTTGTGGGCGACCTCCTCAGCGAAGGCGACTTTGTGGTGCTGGTAACTCCCATAGACGAAAGTGCACCGAAAGGACGCATGATACTTCCACAGGTGCAGGCGATACGTGACATCCTCGACGCAAACGCTGTCAACATCGTCACAAAGGAGACTCAGCTTGCGGAAACACTGGCTAAGCTTGGCACAAAGCCACGCATGGTCATCACCGACAGTCAGGCTTTCGGAATGGTCAGCAGGATAGTCCCCGAGGATATACCTCTTACTTCATTTTCCATCCTCACAGGACGGCGACACTGTGCTTATCTCGGAGGGCTGTACTCATCACCGTCAGTGCGGCGATATCGGAAGCGTGAAACTGCCTGCACTGCTGAAAAAGACTACGGGTAAAGCCATAAATATCGCCCTTTCGTCGGGACGTGAATTCCCCGAGGACCTCTCCCCTTACAAGCTGGTCATCCACTGCGGAGGCTGTATGCTGAACGAGCGTGAGATGGTCTACAGGCGGAAAAATGCCGAAGACCAGGGAGTTCCCTTCACCAACTACGGCATAGCGCTGGCAATGATGAACGGCATACTCAAACGCAGTCTCGAAGTATTCCCACATCTTGCAGAGGAAATAAAATGAAACAGAGAAAGCCTTACATAATAATTTTTCTGGTGATCTTCGCCGTTGAGACCTGCATAGCCCTGTTCGTCCACGATGATTTCGTCCGCCCTTATATCGGGGATGTTATCGTCATGTGGGCGGTGTACTGCTTTGCACAGATAATTCTCGGCGGCAGGTTCGGCTCGTACAAAGTGGCGGTGGGGTCGCTGATATTTGCGTTTTTCGTGGAACTGCTGCAAAAGTTCCGCATCGTGGACGTGCTGGGGATAAAAAGCCCCATACTGCGAACCATCATCGGCACAAGCTTCGCCCCGGCAGACCTTGTCTGCTATCTGGCAGGAACGGCTGTGACTGTGGCATGGATATGGCTTTACAGGAAAAAGAAAGCATAAAAATAGTGTGCGGTTTATTTTGTAAACTGCACACTTTTTATTTATAGAATCGTGGATCGTCAGTTCGTTCGAGTAGGTAGTCAATGGAGACCTGAAAATAATCGGCAATGAGAATGAGAGTTTTGTAGTCGGCTTCACGTTCGCCTGTTTCGTATCGGCTTATAGTGTTCTGGCTCATGCTCAGTTCAATAGCCAGCCGCTGTTGTGTCATGTGTCGCTTTTTTCGTAATTCTTTTAATCTCATAATACACCTCTTGACATTATTATACCATTATGGTATAATATAAATATAC
>CADBAC010000519.1:0-829 GCA_902792495.1 Ruminococcus flavefaciens
GTCTGCCTCAATAATACATACAAAACTTCTTTATAAGTACCGCCGTTACACCTGAAAGTGATCCCTCACTTCATCATTGTGTCCCCGTCAGAGGGCATTATTTTTTATTTAAGGAAGCCGTTGATTATCTGTTCCTCGGCTTCAGCTTCTGTAAGTCCTAAAGTCATAAGCTTGATAAGCTGGTCGCCTGCAATTTTTCCTATTGCTGCTTCGTGGACAAGTGCTGCGTCGATATCGTTTGCTTCAAGTGACGGCACAGCAAGTATCCTGCCGTTATCCATGATAATAGAGTCGCACTCTGTATGACCGCTGCATGGTGCATTACCGTTAACGCAGAGGTCAAGCTTCTGATAACTGCTGTCTCTTGCTACGCTTCGTGAAACAACATCCGCACTTGAACCTTCTTCATTCAGGTCAACCTTATAGACACTTATTGCCTGCTGTTCGCCGTGAGTCATAAGTCTCTCATGAACAATGAGCTTTGCGTCCTTTTTCAGTTCGGCTTTAGTTGTACGCTGTGTGGAGTCTACACCCTTGATCTGGACCATTTCAAGTTCAGCTGTGCTTCCCTCGTCAAGATAAAGTTCTGTTACAGGGTCAAGGATACGCTTTCCGCTTCCGTCGCCTGAACCGTAGTGCTTCTCAACATAGCGTATCTTTGAGTTCTTGCCGACAAAAAATCTGTGTATGCCGTCATGCTCCGAATCCTGAGTTCCGCAGTTGTCGATACCGCAGCCTGCAACTATGAGGACATCGCAGTCATCGCCAATGAAGAAATCGTTGTAAACTGTCTCTTTGATACCGCTTGCACTGAGCACAACAGGAATAT
>CADBAC010000519.1:841-2701 GCA_902792495.1 Ruminococcus flavefaciens
GATATGAACACTTTCGTTTTTGGTGCCTGATTTTATGCGGATATCGATACCGCTCTTGTCAGTTTTTGACTCTATCTCAATATTCTTGGTGGAACGCCTGTCCACTGATTCGCCGTTTGCACGGAAATTATATGCACCCTCGGGAATATCATGAAGATCTGCAACTTCTTTAAGAAGGCGCTTCTGTACTGCATCCATTTCTTTCATATCCGTTCCTCCTTATGACAGTCTTTCGCAGGCATTAAGAGCGTAGTCCTTACCGATGATTTCGGGGAGTATCTCTTCCTTGCTGCCCTGCTTGAGGACCTTGCCGTCACCAAGTACGACTATCTCATCGGCAATATTGAGAATACGCTCCTGATGAGAGATAACAATGATAGTTCTGTTCTTGCTGCTGTTTCGCATTTTCTCGAATATTCTTATCAGATTATTGAAGCTCCACAGGTCGATTCCTGCTTCAGGCTCATCGAAAACTGCAAGTTTTACATCACGGGCAAGCACAGTAGCTTAGCGCAGAGTCCCACCTCTGAAAGGTACTGGCAGGCTTCGGAAATACTCAGTTCCTTGTTTGAAGCGATCCTGAGAAGATCGTGGACTGTAAGTCCCTTGAAGCGTACAGGCTGCTGGAATGCAAAACCTATACCCATTTTTGCTCTTTCTGTGATGCTTTTTTCTGTTATATCCTCACCGTTAAAAATGATATGACCATCGGTATTCTTAACGATACCTGCGATGATCTTGGCGAGAGTTGACTTGCCTCCGCCGTTTGGTCCTGTGATAACAATGAATTTATTGTCCTGAACAGTCAGGTTCAGATCACGGATGATCTCGTTTTTTCCGTCATCTGAATCAACATTGAATGAAATATTTTTCAGTTCAAGCATTTTTTCAGCTCCTTTTGGTCGGGAAATTATTGTCTTCTAAGAGCAGCTTACGGAATGTTCGTTAATTAATTAACACCTTTTATCATCCATTCGGGCTGCACATTGTTTTTATTATAACACAGTATAATGAAAAAAACAAGTGGAATTAGCATTAGATAACCATTTCTTGACTAATTCTCATTTTTATAATATAATTATTCATGATCCGCCTTACAGAACAAAGCAAAAAATGTCAGGATTTACTTTTTTATCTCTGCTATAATAATGTCATACCGAAAGGAGATACGATCATGAACTGGGCTGAAGGAATACAGAACGCTATCAACTACATCGAGAGCAACATCACAGAAGAACTGGATAACAAGTCCATCGCTTCACAGGCCTGCTGCTCTCCCTATTATTTTCAGAAGATATTCGGGCTTCTCTGCGATATGACCCTCGGTGAATACATCAGAAACAGACGGCTCGCTCTTGCCGGCAGTGAGCTGATATCCACTGATATCAAGGTCATTGATCTTGCTCTGAAGTACGGTTACAGTTCTCCCGAAAGCTTTACCCGTGCGTTTACGCTGTTTCACGGCATTAGTCCGTCAGAGGCAAGAAAAAATGCATCGTCGCTCAGATCATTTTACGTCTTACGGTAGAATTATCTTTGAAAGGCGGAAAAACCATGAACTACAGAATAATCGAAAAACCAGCATTTACTGTCATTGAGAAAGCTGAGGTACACAGGCTTGACGAGAACGATGCTATATCAAGCACCGTTCCCGATGTTTGGGCAAAGGCCGGAGCTGACGGCACTATCGCTCAGCTTGTCGGTATGGCTTCGGACAGGGAATATATTTACGGTATTTGCTACGGAAACGGCAAGGAAACATATGACGAGGATACTTTTGAGTACTCCATAGCCGCTATATGCGCTGATGATACAGTCGCTCCCGAGGGATTCCGCATCAGCCATATCCCTGCAAGAACA
>CADBAC010000520.1:0-1441 GCA_902792495.1 Ruminococcus flavefaciens
GCATATAGATGAAAAGCTTATGAATGAGCTTAGCAATATAAAAGCAGAAGTATCACCTAACGAGATACTCCTTGTTGTAGACTCCATGACAGGTCAGGATGCAGTAAATGTTGCAAAATCGTTCGATGACCAGCTCGATATCACGGGTGTTATACTTACAAAGCTTGACGGTGATACAAGAGGCGGTGCTGCTCTGTCTGTAAGGGCTGTTACCGGAAAACCGATAAAGTTTGCAGGTATCGGAGAAAAGCTCGGCGACCTTGAGGTATTCCATCCCGACCGTATGGCTTCAAGAATACTCGGCATGGGCGATATACTCACTCTTATAGAGGATGCAGAAAATCGTCTCGACCAGAAAAAAGCCGAGGAAATGGCTAAGAAATTCCAGCAGAATAAATTTGATATGAATGACCTTTATGAGCAGCTCCAGCAGATAAAGAAAATGGGCTCGATAAAGAATATCCTTTCAAAGCTGCCCGGAATTGACAAGCAGGTAAGGGAAATGGATTTTGACGACAGGCAGATGGACAGGATAGGAGCTATAATCTCATCCATGACTCTTAAAGAGCGTGAAGATCCGAGTATAATAAACGCTTCCCGCAAACGCAGGATAGCAGCCGGAAGCGGTATGAAGGTAGAGGACGTTAACCGTCTTATGAAACAGTTTGAGGAAATGCAGAAATTTATGAAGAGCATGAACTCAAGAAACAAGTTCGGCAAGAGAAGAAAGCTCCCCGGACTTGGCGGAATGCCGCTCAATCCGAGCATGCTCCACGGAGACGGAAACGGCAAGCGCAGAAAATAATACAGTCATTCATCCAATTAATAATTGGTGAAGATATAAAAAACAAAGCTGCATTTAACAGCAGCAGAAAATTCTGGAGGTAAATAAAAATGGCAGTAAAGATCAGACTTCGCCGCGTAGGCGCAAAGAAGACACCCTTTTATCGTGTAGTAGTTGCAGACTCAAGATATCCGCGTGACGGCAGATTCATCGAGGAGATCGGTACATACAATCCCCTTGTTGAGCCGTCAGAGTTCAAGGTAGACGAGGAAAAGACTAAGAAGTGGATAGCTAACGGCGCTCAGCCGACAGATACAGTAAAGGCTCTTCTCAAGAAGAACAACATTATCTGATAAGGATAAACCGCTTCGGAGGAAAAAATGAAAGAGTTACTCACTGCAATAGTAAAGGGTCTTGTAGAAAACCCCGATGCTGTAAATGTTACCGTTGATGAAAAGAACGATGAAGTGTTTGCTGGCTTTGCTTTTGATGGGCGGCGGCAGTATGATGGCACAAAATAAACTGGATCCGATGGTGAGTTCGTACGTGCAACAGGCTAAGACGAGGCGTGCTGCAGCGGCAGAAGAACAGAAGCCCGGACTTTTCATGGTAAACGTTCAAGCGCATGCCGACCCCGACGAGGTGAGCACACAGATA
>CADBAC010000520.1:1448-2635 GCA_902792495.1 Ruminococcus flavefaciens
AAGACGAGGCGTGCTGCAGCGGCAGAAGAACAGAAGCCCGGACTTTTCATGGTAAACGTTCAAGCGCATGCCGACCCCGACGAGGTGAGCACACAGATAACCGAAAAAGGCGCAGAAGTGAAGGCGGCTATGGGTCACATGCTGATGATGGCTGCCAGAGCCGAGCAGTTGACAGCTATTGCCCAACTGGAGGGGGTGACGAATATCGCGATAGGCACGAAGCCCCTGCTGAAACTCGATAAGTCGCGACAGGCCACACACACCGACGAGGTGCAGAACGGCACGGGCGAGCAACTGCCACAGGCCTACAACGGCGATGGCGTCATCATTGGCGTCATAGACTCTGGTTTCGATTTCACCCACCCCGTCTTCAAAGACGAGAATGGTAACCTGCGCATCAAAGCTGTCTATATGTCCGGTATGACCTATACCGAGGGAAAAGGCAAGAAGGCGGTGATTGACGGCAAGGAAGTGGACGGTTCACTCTTCGACACACCCGAAATGATACTCGACACCTTGCAGCTGAAGCAGACCAATACATTCCATGGCACACACGTAGCCGGATGTGCAGCAGCCAGTCCGATAACCAACGTGAAGGGCATTGCGGGCGGCAGTCTCGCCGGTATAGCACCTAAGGCCGAACTCATTTTCAGCGAAACATATGGCGACGAACAGCAAAATAAGAAATACGAAGGAAGCACTACCAACGTAGAGGTGCTCAACGTTATCAATGCGATGAACTACATGGAGGAATATGCCAAGAAGGCTGGCAAGCCCCTGATAGTGACGATGAGCATGAATACGGCAGTAGGGCCCCACGACGGTACCAGTGCCGAATCGCTGGCATATAAGTATTTCTGCGAAAGAGGCAACATCATGACCATTGCCTCCGGCAACGAGGGAGGCGAAAAATGCCACGTCCACAAAACGATAAATGCCGACCATCCCCTCAAGGTGTTGTTAGGCAGGGACAACGAATACAGTTTCATCAACTACCTGCTGACTGACAAGCCTGTCAAGATTAGAATCTTCCTCTACGACATAGCAAAGAAGACGGAGGTGGCCACCACGAATACGTATGAGCTTGTGAACGGCATCAATTCACAGGCGGCCATATCCAAAGACGGGGAGGAGGCTGAGAAGGACGACCTGAGCAAGGACTTGCTGAAACTGATGAAAGACAGTGA
>CADBAC010000521.1 GCA_902792495.1 Ruminococcus flavefaciens
CTGCATATCGTCGAACATTTTCACCACCTTGATATTTGCACCGCCGTGACGAGGACCTTTCAGTGAACCAAGTGCCGCAGCTATTGCGGAATATGTATCAGTTCCCGATGATGTGACGACATGAGTTGTGAATGTGGAATTATTTCCGCCGCCATGCTCCGCATGAAGAACAAGTGCAAGGTCGAGTATACGGGCTTCAAGCTCTGAATATTCGCCGTTTTCTCTCAGCATATGCAAAAGATTTTTCGCAGTTCCAAGCTCCTGTCTCGGGTTGCGGATAAACAAGTCCTGCCCGAGATGATAGTGCAGATATGACTGATAGCCGTAGACCGCAAGCATGGGAAATACCGAAATAAGGTGCAGACACTGACGGAGAACATTTGCAGTAGAGGTATCATCGGGCTCATCGTCATAGGCATAAAGTGCAAGAACTGTTCTTGACAGAATATTCATCATATCCCTGCCGGGAGCTTTCAGTATCATATCTCTTGTAAACGAATCGGGCAGGGTACGCATATAAGCAAGAGTACGGCAGAAATGCCCAAGCTCTTTAGCGTCGGGCAGCTTTGAGAACAACAGAAGATACACGGTCTCCTCAAAGCCGAAGCGCTGCTCGTTCCAGAATCCGCCTACTATGTCACGGACACTGATTCCACGATAAAAAAGCTGTCCCTCACATGGAACATCACCATCGGGAGTTTTTTCCTTTGCCTTTATCCGAGATATTTCGGTAAGACCTGTGACTACTCCGTTTCCGTTAAGGTCACGAAGTCCACGGAAAACGTTATGCTCTTTGTACATATCGGGACTGATAGAGTTACTGTTGTCTGATAGTTCAGCCAGTTTTTCGATATATGGGTTGATCTCTGAATACATAAAGTATCTCCAATTAAAGTGCAGTATGTGTATATAACATACTGCACCATTTATATATAATACCGTTTACCGTCAGTGCTTCGGCTCACGGTATATTGCTATTCGTTTATTTCTATGTCGATAATGTCATCGCTGCTCTGACTGAGGTTGAGGATACCCTCAAATATCAGCGAAATTCCCAGCAGAACAGTTGCAAATCTCACTCCCTCGCCAGGACGTATTATCAGCATAAGTCCAACAATACCCGTAACTATCGCCGCAGTCATTATCAGCCACCATTTGCTCAGACCGAAGCGCTTGGAGTCTATTGCGATCTGTATTTTCAGCAGACCGTCAAGCAGTATGTATATCCCGACTACGATACAGATGATATTCAGGACATTATTGGTATCTATGAGCATTATTCCCCCGAGAACTATCAGAAGTATCCCAAGTGCCAGGTCATGCTGGAATGCAAGGCGGTAGAGATCTTTTGAAAAGTAGCCGATGAGCTTTATCACGCCGAAAAGTACTATCAGCACTCCGAAAAGTCTGCCTATAAGGTTTGCAGATAGGTCGGGGACTGCGGTAAAAACAATGCCCAGTATGCACATCAGCGCAGATATGATTATATAGCCTGTTTTTGCTGTGCGGATATATTTCTCGCTTTTCATGTTCTTCACCTCCGTAAAAGTAGTGTCTGGCGGCACCGCAAAGCGCAAACCCTGTTTACCGCTGTAAACAGCACTCTGCGGTACTGTAGTCATCATAGCATATTTGCTGCTTGCCGTAAACATACAAAAAAGCGTATCTGCCAATTTTTTGGACAGATACGCTCAAGTGACTAAATTTTTACTTGTATAGCAAATCGACTGAGCCTTTTCTCAGCTCACATATACGATGAAAGTCAGCTTGGATATCGTATTTCATACCGCTGCTGAGCCAGTCGATTATCTGACCGAAGCCCTCGCACTTATGATATCGGATAAGTATCTCCTTGTCAGCTTCGTCAATGGGACGGTCTGCGAATACTGTATTGAAGTAAGTCCTTACAACGTGCTCACAGACTCTCCACAGGTAACTCTCATATATTTCACGGTTCGGGGAATTATGTATGTGCAGAACAACCTTTTTGTTTTCAAGTGCAAAGGAAACAGCGACCTCAAGGCATTCCTCGATGCTCTCAATACGGGAGTGTTCTGCAATTATCCTGTCAGCCTCTCTGTTTATCATTTCCTCAAGAAGTGAAGGTATATCATCAAAATGGTAGTAGAAGCTGTTGCGGTTTATGCCGCAGTCCTCAACGATATCCTTGACGGTTATCTTGTTTATGGGACGCTCGTTCAGCAGCTTTATCAGCGATTTTTTAATTGCTTCCTTTGTCAGATTCGCCACTCATACGCCTTCTTTCCTCATTATACAAACGTTGTACCATAAAAATGACTTTTTGTCAATAGCAAAAATAGAGGACACTGTCTGAAAACGACAGCGTCCTCGTATCTGAATAAGGAGAAGTTTATGGCAATTTATGCTTATTTCTTTTTGTTCTTAACTT
>CADBAC010000522.1 GCA_902792495.1 Ruminococcus flavefaciens
CATAT
This sequence comes from Ruminococcus flavefaciens, assembly GCA_902792495.1. Lineage (GTDB taxonomy): Bacteria > Bacillota > Clostridia > Oscillospirales > Ruminococcaceae > Ruminococcus > Ruminococcus flavefaciens_Z. The sequence continues at coordinate 6 of CADBAC010000522.1, forward strand.
AATGTTGTGCTATCATTTGTTGTAGCTACATTGTGTGCGACGATAGTTAATTACTCACTCCAAAAAATAATTGTATTCAGATGAGATATTCGATTGTAATTCCGTGTTATAATGAAGAGGAGAATCTTCCCCGTTTGATAGAGACAGTTCAAGAACTGGCGGAAGGTAAGGATATTGAGTTTATATTGGTAGAAAACGGATCAAAGGATAATAGCTATGAGGTAATGCAATCTCTGACAGATGGAATCTCTTATATAAAGATTGTAAAGGTTGAGATCAATCAGGGACTAGGGTATGGAATACATCAGGGAATTCTTCATGCTCAGGGTGATTATATCGGTTGGATTCATGCCGATATGCAAACGCCTCGAGAAGACATTGAGGAATTCTTGAATTATCTGGATAAAACAGACAAAAGAACAAAGATGATGGTCAAAGCGACAAGGCATAATAGGACATTTGTTGATTATTTCTTCACAAATGGTATGGCTTTGTTTTGCAGATGTCAGGCTGTTCAGGGTTGCTGTCCCAGTCGGGGAGAATGCACATATGCAGTGATTTGTAGCTTTTTATGATATGCGCGGACTGGTCAACTACATCTGTCAGCTCATGAAGTGACTCTACGCATGATGTCCTTGTGATAACGTCCGCATTTATGCGCATTTCAAGCATATCGGCAGTTTCTGAGTCTCTGCGTATCTGCTCCTGCACCTGCATTGCGGCACACTGATAATCGGTGGTCCTTTCTACACAGCCACAGCTTGCGCCGTAAATGATATGCATATCCGTACTGTTGCTTCTGGTTTTTATGACGAGTTGTTCTGTACCTTTCCTGCCCAGTTCATACATTGCACCGCTGATAGTGGTTATAGTCGGGAAACTTGACAATGCAAAGATATGTCCGTCGAATCCGGTCACGATGATATCGTCAGGAACGGAAATGCCGCCGTTTTGCAGTGTATCACAGAGCGAGACCGCCATCATGTCGCTCGCACATATCACAGCATCGGGCATATCGCGTTTGTGGTTCAGAAACTCTTCGCCGAGTTCAGCCGCACGGATTTTCCAGAAGTCGCCGTAGACTACCTCGTGGCGGCAGTTGTGTTCGTCTGCGGAGCGCAGAAATCCCTGCATACGCTCTTCCGAATCAGCATTGCCTTCGGGTCCGGCAAGAAACATCAGCTTAGTACAGCCGTGCTGTTCGATTACGTGATTCGTAAGTTCATACACTGCTTCGTCCTGTTGAATGTGTACCGTTTCAAAGCCGAGAGCGGTACCTCCGAGGTCGATGCAGGGTATCGCGGATTTCCTTATTTTTTCTGATATTATCCGGCGTACTGTCTCCTTCACAAAATATTGGGATACCAAAAGTATACCATCAAGTTTGGCATGGTCAAGCAGGCAGTAAACACGACTATGACATCGCAGTCATTTGCAGAGGCAGTATGAAAAATGCCGTCAAGGAGTTCCTTTTGCAGATTGTCCGTGATTGCCGGTATTACTACTCCGATTCGTTTCATGATATCACCGCCTTTATAGATAGTATACAGCATGGAAGGGGAGTGTGTCAAGAGAGGAGTGGATATTATGCAAGTTATAATATGCAAAATGTTACCGTGTTCCATGTGCGGCGGAGTTGAAAAAGCGGATACCCTTGGGTATCCGCAAAGCTTTATTGTTTTTTTATGTATTCATCGTAAAGGTCCGGACGACGTTGCCTTGTGAGTTCGAGACTCTGTTCGTGCCGCCATTTTTCGATGTTTGCATGGTGTCCCGACATCAGAACCGGCGGTACACTTTCACCCTCCCATACCTCGGGACGAGTATAGTGTGGGTACTCAAGAAGCCCGCTGTAGATACTTTCCTCCTCGAAGCATACGTCGTCGGAAAGTACTCCCGGACACATTCTCGCTACGCAGTCCGTCAGCACCATTGCAGGCAATTCACCGCCTGTGAGGACGTAGTCTCCGATGGATATTTCCTCATCGACTATTTTGTCTATAACTCGCTGGTCTACACCTTCATAGTGTCCGCAGATTATGAGAATATTGTCCATCTGCGAAAGTTCAGCCGCTCTCTGCTGAGTGAGTACCTTTCCCTTCGGGGACATATATATAGTGTGCGGTTTTGTG
>CADBAC010000523.1 GCA_902792495.1 Ruminococcus flavefaciens
GACTAAACTCTTCGATGAGATCGCTCCGGGCTATGAGAACAGAAACGGCGGATACACACGTATCCTCAAGCTGGGACCTAGGCAGGGAGACAATGCAGAAGTAGTATTTCTGGAACTCGTTTAATTCAGAAAAATATAAAAGCTGCAAAAGGGCGGTGCGAAAGCACCGTCCTGTTTTTAATTTTATCGCGCCGGCAGGTCCCGGGGAGGGAGCCCTCAAAAGCACTTTGAAAAATCTATCTGCCGGTACGTTGATCGGGATCCATATCCATTGCCTCTAAAAAGAGATCGAGATTCCTTTCCGCCATCTCTGCCTTGTTTTTCGGAAGGCGCTGGATTTTTTCTATAAGTGTTGAGTTGGGTGTATCTGTAAAGCGGCTGTTGCCAAACAGTATGAAGTCTGAGCTTACGTTGAGCTCAGTACAGATTCTTATCAGCGTAGATATAGATGTGCCGACAAGCCCTCTCTCAAGATCAGATAAATACTGAGGGGTAACACCAATCATTTCCGACATTTTCTCCTGTGTCAAATCGGCCCGCACACGCGCGGTGCGGATATTTGACCCGATATTGTACATGCTGTCGTCAACCCTTTTTCTCATATTGCTTACCTGGTTCTGATGATAGTTCTTTATATAAATGATAGTTCAAAGCAATACATTTGGTTTACAATGTAAATACATAAGATAATAAATGCAAAACATTGAATATGACTAAATGTTTTGCTATTATCACAAAGGTTTTATACATAAGGATCATTGCTGTTCGGACTGCTGATATACGCTAAAAAGGAAAAGATGAAGGATATAAAGATAAACGGACATATTCTTGATGGGGCTTTGCTGGTGGACGACCCTGATGTAAAAAGGTCATTCTATGATGCCTCGGGACAGCTTCGCCATGTAAGGTTTTTTTCACAGCCGGGGAAGCTGAAAAGTTATGTATGCAGACACCCTGAAGGAATCATAATTGCAGGCGTGGGAGCTTTCTTTTTCATTGAACCTATTCTTGTGCCCTGCACCATGATCAGGTTTGATGAAGCGGGCAATGCGGACATACAGGTACGTGATAACGATGAAAGTGTAGAAAAACAGCTTTCGGTGATGGAGGAGATACGAGTTGCCGCGGAAGATGAACTGACGCATATCAGTTAAAACACATCGCATCCCGTCAATCAGCATACCGAATCTGCAACATAGATACGGGTGATTATGTTGAAAGTGAAGGATGATGTAAATGAACAATACAGCACGTTTCATTACGCTGAATGATACAGAGACCTTGCCGACGGACAAGGTCTTTTTTTTTTACAGGGGTTGAAACATGTTCGCAAAGTGGTAGAATTATTCAATTATTCAGTTAGGAAAGCTGCCATCGCAACTGATCATAACGGTCAGGAGAGATGGCATTGTTAAAGGAGTATACGCTTATGACTAAACAAGAGCGTAAAAAAGCAATACTGTTCTTCTCAGCCATCGCGCTGGTATTCATGGTTGGATCCATACTTACCGGCGGCGGGGGAGGAGAAGAAGAGTCCATTCAGACCGTTATGCGAGACGCCGTAATGCACGACGTCAACAAGGTCAGCCTGTTCGGACTCAAAGATGTTAATCCGGCACTGATTTCAGGTTTTATTGTGTCGGGCATCATGATCATCTTTGCACTTATATGCAGGATCTTCGTGATACCGCGCTTTAAGCTGGTACCGGGAAAGTTCCAGCTCGTGCTTGAGACTGTTGTCGGCATCTTTGACGGAATGGCGAAGAGCAATTCACATATCAACGGCTTTCTGGGAGCGTACATATTTGCGGCCGGTTCATACATCTTTACAGGCACGCTGTTTGAGCTCCTGGGTGTTCAGGTGATGACCACGGGAGGCCACCCGATATCACTTCCGGCACCGATGGCTGATGTAAACGGGGCCATCATGATGGGCTGCCTGTCATATCTTGTGATCATGTCAGGAGGAATCGTCGGCAACGGAGTCAAGGGCATCGGCAAGACACTCAAGGACTTCTCGCTTCCGCTTTCACTCAGCTTCCGACTTTTCGGAGCCCTGATATCCGGAGCGCTGGTCACCGAGCTCGTCTATTACTACACGGCAATGAGCTACGTTGTGCCGGTCATAGTAGGAGTACTGTTTACACTGCTCCACGCACTGATCCAGGCATACGTACTTACCATGCTGACATCACTCTTCTACGGAGAAGTATCCGAAAAAGTCGTGAAACCGCCAAAAGAG
>CADBAC010000524.1 GCA_902792495.1 Ruminococcus flavefaciens
GGCAGGAGTGGCAGGCGCAGGTACACTGGCTTGCGGTGCGGCACTGGCATGGAGCATATATTCACACAATAAGTTCTCATATAACGGAGAACGTCAGCTTTCAAAAGTCATCGTCGAGGGAACAGCGGAATATATTTCACTTCCCGAAGGCGGTACGGGACTTGATGTGGGCTGCGGAAGCGGTGCTCTTACCATAGCGTGTGCAAAGAGAAATCCGCAGGGAAGAATGATAGGTATCGACCGCTGGGGAAAGGAATATGCTTCGTTCAGCCGACAGCTTTGCGAGGATAATTCCGCTGCGGAAAATGTACATAATACCGAATTCCGTCAGGGTGATGCCTGCAAGCTTGATTTCCCTGATGAATACTTTGATGCTGTCACAAGTAATTATGTGTATCACAACGTTACGGGAGTGAACAAGCAGGATCTCATCCGTGAAACTCTGCGTGTACTCAAAAAAGGCGGCACTTTTGCTATACATGATATTATGTCCGAACAGCGCTACGGCGATATGCAGGCTTTCGTCAGAGAACTGCTTGCTGAGGGATATGAAAGAGCAGAGATCATTGACACAACAGACGGAATGTTCATGTCAAAGAGCGAGGCCGCAATTCTCGGACTGAAAGGCTCTTCACTTCTTATCGGCCAAAAATAAGATCATTATATACATGAGCCACTGAGAAACTTCCGTGGCTCTTTGCTTATGCATGAATAATCAGCAGACACTGATAACACGGTTGTGCTTATTTGACAAAAAATATTGACAAACGTGGAGCGCAGTGCTATAATCAATGGTGTAGAAGACATTGGGAGATCACTTCTCATTAAGGCAACACCGCACAAAGCCCGCCTGACGGCTTTGCACTGAATCTGCTTGCATATTTTCCGTCATCTTGCACAGAAATTCCTTGACATACGATAGTATGCCTGCGGAATTTCTATACAATCTGACGAAAAAATCTGTCGGCGCATCTTCGATTGACATAATAATGGAGGGAATCAAAATGAAAAAGAGAAAGATAATATCAGCCGCAGCTGCTGTTATGATGGCAGCAGTAACACTTGCACCGCAGCTTCCGTCAGCATTTCCTTCTGCACGTATCTGCACTCCCATAACGGCAGAAGCCGCTAAAAATGAGGTGCGTATCAAAGTTGTGGATATGGCAACGGATATGCCCATCGATAATGTGGATGTGGCAGCATCAACTGTGAAGGATTTTTCAAGGGAAGACAGCAGCTTCAGCTGGAACACTTCGGATGCCGCTGAGTTTCCTATCGAGGGCGCTTACAACAATGACTGGTACGTGAAGCTGTACAATGTTCCAAAGGAGTATAATTATAACAGCGTTTACACCATAGACAGGGATACACGCACTTTCGGCGACTACACGATCCGCCTTGTCAAAAAGTCGCAGGATAACAATGTAACGATCTGTTCATCTGGTGATGAACCGGAGGCGAAAGTCCTTCTCAAGACTGCTGATATGGATGTTTACGATAAAAAGGGCAACTGGTTCTGTACTGTCAAAAGCAACGAAGGCGCATATCTCCCGGACGGAGAATATTCAGTGAAGTTCAAGGAAGACATACTCAAAAAGGCAGGTATCTGCGTAAATGGTGAGACATCACAGGATCTGACCATTAAAGACGGTGTGCCGACGGATACGACTTATTTCAGTTTAAAAACGGATGAAGAAAAAGAGCCGAATGTATCTTTCACCATAAAGAATGAGGGCGAAGATACATCAACCACAGAAGGCCTCGGCAGAGTCGTCATTACAGGTGATGGATTCACACTGGATACTGACGGTGCCGCATATCTCGGAGACGGACATTATACCGCTCACCGCTATAATTTCCCGAAAAATGGTTTCAGTCAGACAGGCAACGAAGAACGTGACCGGAACAACATTGATATAATAGCAGACAGCCTTTTAAATAAAGCAGAGGATATCGAATTCGATGTGGTGGACGGCAAGCCTGACCGTGACCTCGTTTTCGTGAAAGTTCCCGTCAATAATACCGACGAAGAAAAAACAGGTTCAACTGCAAAGGTAAAGATAGTTGACAAGGCAACGGGCAAGAATATCGAAGGCGTGGATGCAGTGGCTATATCGGGACTGAACGCTACAGCAAAATCCATAGCAAAGTGGAATACCTCGGACGAAGCCGAAAAGTCACTGACAGGCCTTGCAGGAGATCCACGCATCGTATACGGAATA
>CADBAC010000525.1 GCA_902792495.1 Ruminococcus flavefaciens
AAAAAATGATAAATTCAAACTTTTCTGGTGTGCGCCCTATATGGGGGCAAAATTAATACTGAAAGTTTTAGGAAGGGAGTTTGAGGGAGAACCCTTTTTTTTTTTTTTTTCCCTCAATAGACACGCATAAAACTGCTATAAGAATACCACGGTTAAAGCGTCCCTGACTATCAGGGGGGCGGTGTTGCCCTCAAAAATTTTTTCAGAAAAATCTGAAAAATCAGATAAATTATTGATAATTGCACTTTATAATAATGACATGATAAGAAAAGCCATCATACAATCAATTATCAGGAGGAGACATTATGGATAACAAAATAGTGATCAGAAAAATGAATAAATTCTACGGAAGCAAACAGGCACTGTTCGATATCGACCTTACGATCGAACAAGGTATGTTCGGACTTCTCGGCAGAAACGGCGCAGGCAAGACTACTCTTATGAAAACTCTCGCCGCAATCCACAAAAAGAAAAACGGCAAGATCTCTGTCTGCGGTGTTCCTATTGAAAAGGAAAGCGAGATAAGAGCAATGACAGGCTATCTGCCTCAGGATTTCTCGATGTATCCCAATATGAAGACCGACGAGGCTCTCGATTATCTTGGCGCTCTCTCGGGCATCCCGAAAGCTGAGAGAAAAAAGCGTGTGGACAGTCTGCTCAGGAAAGTGAATCTCAATGAGCACCGCCACAAAAAAGTCAAGGAGCTGTCAGGCGGTATGAAGCGCCGTCTCGGTATTGCACAGGCTCTTATCCACGACCCGAAGGTGCTTATCGTCGATGAGCCTACCGCAGGCCTTGACCCCGAGGAGAGAATACGTTTCCGCAATCTTCTCTGTGAAGTTGCCGAAAACAGAATAGTCATTCTCTCAACTCACATAGTTGCCGATATCGAAGCTTCATGCGAACAGGTGGCTATAATGGATTCCGGTAAAATTCTCTGGAACGGTACTGTTCAGCAGCTTCTTGATAATGCAAGAGGTCACATCTATACTGCAAACGTGGAAAAGCAGTTCCTGCCTCAGATCAAAAAGGAGTACATAGTTACAGGCATACTTCCGCAGAATGAGTTTACCACTGTCAGACTGGTATCGGATGCTGAACCCGATCTCCCTAACGCTGTAATGACCGAGCCCGACCTTGAGGGCGCTTATATGTACTGTCTCCACAGCAGCGGCTGTGAAGTGAAAGGCGGTGAGGAATAATGTTATTTTTAAAGGAATGCAAAAAAGGATGTTTTTCACCAACTATTACTCTGATGTAAGATACGGCGAAAGCCGCCCTTCTGCATACGAACAGGACTATGGCACAAAGGTAGTGGAAGACCCTGACCTCATCATGGACGGTGCTATAAACGCACTTATGGGTGAATTTGCTTCCAACCGCTATATCTGCTATCCTTTCGGTTACTACAAAGCTGTCAGCCTGAAAGACAATGACAGGAACGAAGTCGAGAAACTCATCCAGGAACTTACAGGAACCGATCATGAGGGGATCTCAGAGTTCATGGACGAAGCACAGGTAAACTATGTAGAACACGCTCTGAGCACCTATCCTGAGTACGTTTTCAATACAATGATAGTTGATAAGAACGTGTCCTACGAAAGATTCAAGGAGATAATGGGAGAGATAGACGATATACTTGGCGGCGGTTCATCCTATGCCGTTGATTCACTTGCTTTCAATTTCTCCCGTATTCCTATGACCTATGAGGAAGCTTTAAAGGAGTACGATGATTCCATTACAGCGGATACTATGACAGGTGCGCTCTCCCGCCTTTTCTGCGACTACACAGGCATCGATCTTGCGCTTATCCCCGTATTCGTTGCTGCTGCCTTTACCGCAGCCGACAGAAGAAGGAGAATGACCGAACTTGTATATTCACGAAAAATTTCATCACTCAGACTTACATTCACAAGATATGCCGCTCTCGTTACAACAATGTTCATACCCGTACTTATAACAATGATAATTGCCGCTGTACAGGCATCTGTGGTATACAGCGGAGAGGAACTGAAAATGCATCTCATGTTCACAACTCCCACATTCTGGCTGCTGCCCGAGATCATGGTAGTTACCGCAGTAGGTATGCTTGTTACGGAAATATTCTCAGCCGGAGTTGCTGTGGCAGTTCAGGGCGTATGGGCTTTTATCAGCCTTATGTCGGGAAGTAACGAGCTTTACGGTGATATTACAAAATTCGGACTTATGTGCCGCCACAATACTCTCTATCACCGCAGCGCTTTCATGGAAACTTACAACGATTTCGTATTCAACCGCATATTCTATATGATACTGGCACTTGTACTGGTTTGTGCAGCTGCATTTATTTATAATTTGAAAAGAGGAGGAAGATTCAATGGTATCAGGCTGTTTGGCAAAGGTGGTATTCTCAGACGCAAAGCATAATTTCCTTAT
>CADBAC010000526.1 GCA_902792495.1 Ruminococcus flavefaciens
GAATACACCGAAATGTCCCCAAGGCACAGCATAGCGCAGTCGCCTTTTTCAAGTTCAGTGCAGATCATATCCGCAATACGACGGTAGTTTTCGTTTATCAGCTGTGTATCCGACAACATGGGAAAATCCGTATAGATCAGCTTCTTGCCGCTCATATCCACGCATTGTTCTGCGATGGAAAGCGCAAGAGTATTTTCACCTTTTGTCCTCGGCACGAAAACAGTTCCGCATTTTTCCAGACACCGCACCGCTTTCAGCGTCATAAGCTCAGGGTCACCTGGCCCTGTACTCACGCCGTAGAGGATCCCCGACATCAGCACTGTCCTTTCAGTTCAAGTGCAAATGCTATAAGCTGTTCCATATCGAGGGATTCTATTCTCGCAGTCTCGGGAAGTCCCACTGCTTTAAGTGCAGAGTAAACCTTTTCTTTCGGTATTCCCATAAGCGACGAAATTGAATTTGCCGCTGTCTTACGGCGCTGTGAGAATCCGCTTTTCACTACCCTAAAGAAGAACTTCTCATCTTCTTCGCTTAGTCTGTGCTCACTGTGCAGATCTATACGTATGACCGCCGAATCCACATTAGGCGCAGGCATAAAGCTTCCTCTTGAAACGTTAAAGAGGCTTTTCACTGTGCCGTAGTAGTTGACACCTACTGTTATAGCTCCCGAATCTCTTGTACCCACTTTGGCACAAAGGCGCTGTGCCGCCTCTTTCTGCACCATAACGGTAATTGAATCGATAGGGAGTCTGCTTTCGAGCAGAAGCATGATAACGGGAGATGTAATGTAGTACGGAAGGTTCGCACAGACTGCTGTGTGAAGTCCCTGAAATTCCTCGGCTATCAGCTTACGGAGATCGCACTTCATAACGTCTTCATTGAATATTTTTATGTTGTCAAAGTCGCTGAGAGTCTCCTCAAGTATCGGAAGCAGACGTGTATCTATCTCGACAGCGCAGACCTTATCTGCTCTCTTTGCAAGTTCAGCTGTTAAAACTCCGATACCTGTACCTATCTCCAGCACTCCGTAGCCTGACTGAGCATTGCCCATTTCGGCAATTTTAGGGCATATATCGGGATTGATTATGAAATTCTGTCCCAGTCCCTTCGAGAAGCTGAAACCGTGTCTTTCGAGAATATCCCTTACTGTGTTTATGTTGGTCAGATTCATTTATTATCCCTCTACCTTATGACGTTCTTTTTCGGAAAATTCCTTCTGCTTTGCATCATTCAGCTTTTCCATATCATTTACAAGATAATCAGCCGAACGATAAGCTCTCTGGAAATCCGTACCGCAGATCTGTCTGCCTCTGTACTTATTGTGAGCATAAGCAATGTATTCATCAAGCTCACGTCTGTCAAGTTCTCCGCCAATTACATTGATCTTCATAATATTCCGCCTCCTGATTATTATTTTCCAATAATTTCATCTATAACACATTCCGCACATTTCATGCCGTCAACTGCCGCTGAAACTATGCCTCCTGCATATCCTGCACCCTCACCGCACGGGTAAAGTCCTTTCAGCGATAAAGACTGCAAGTCCTCGCCTCTGTTGATGCGGACAGGCGAACTGCTTCTGCTTTCAACTCCTGTAAGCACTGCCGACGGTGAATCGAAGCCTTTTATCTTCTTCCCCATTTCGGGTATCCCAAGTTTAAGCGTATCGCATACAAATTCGGGAAGATACTCCGAAACATGAGCCTTTCTGACTCCCGGGCGATAAGACGGTGTGACTGAATCGCTGCCGTCGGAAGTGCCGAGAAGTTCGCCAACTGTCATAACGGGAGCGCTGTAGTACGAACCGCCTGCCTTGAAAGCCTTCTCCTCGATATCACGCTGAAGATACATACCTGCCAGCGGATCATCACTTTTTAAGTCTGACGTATCCACGTTCACAAGAAGTGCGCTGTTGGAGTTTTCAGCGTCACGGGCAAAACAGCTCATGCCGTTTACCGCAAGCCGTCCGCTTTCCGATGAAGCCGCAACAACCTCTCCTCCCGGACACATACAGAAAGTGTAAAGAGTCTTTCCGT
>CADBAC010000527.1 GCA_902792495.1 Ruminococcus flavefaciens
TGTCGATTGGTTCATCTCCGCAGTTCAGGACTATGCTGATGCAGCCCTTGTCGCAAAGCTTGATGTACTCGACTGTCCTCTTGTCATCTATACTGTTCGGGAAGTGGAAGTTTCTGCTTCTAGCCGCCGGGTATTCTTTTCTGAGGCTGATGAGCTTTCTGATCTCGTTGATCTCTTCATCATAAACGCCTGCATCGATCTCATCCCATGGCATACACCTGCGGCAGTCCGGATCATGTCCGCCCGGCATCACTATCTCTGTTCCGTAATAGATGCAAGGGCTGCCCGGCATTGTGTAAAGAACCGCAAGCTGCTGGTAGAAAACATCCTTATCTTTTACCTTATCTATCAGACGGTTTGTGTCATGTGAATCCAGGAGATTAAACATAACATCATTCGCCTGCTGCATATACATTGTGAAGCTTCTGTTCACTCCGTATTCAAACTCCTTTGAATCCCACTCCGGATATATCCAGTAGTTCGAGATTGCCGTAGAAAGCGGATAATTCATTACTGCGTCATACTCATTTCCCAGGAGCCACGGTGTTGCATCATGCCATATTTCTCCGAGCAGGTAGAAGTCCGGTTTGATGCTCTTGGTCATCTCGCGAACCTCCTGAAGGAAACGATGTGATATCTCATTTCCGACATCAAAGCGAAGTCCGTCGATATCGAATTCCTTCATCCAGAAGGCCACAATATCAAGGAGATATTCTCTGACTAATTCAGGGATCATATTCTCTGATGCTGTTTTTCTCAGTATATCCGAAAAAAACACCGAGGCTTCGCTTGTCATCTGCCTGTCCCTGCCGATAAATGCGACTACGCATATATCAACAAACGGCGGATAAAGCATTGACCTTCTAAGCGATATCTCGCTTTCATAAAAGGCTTTGTAATCCTGCATGGCTGCAAGCTCGATTATAGGATTTTCAGGCTCATAGGTCTGTATTACAGCCTTTCCTTCAAGCTCGCCTCTGCCCGACCTGCCTGCCACCTGAGTAAGCAGTGAAAACGTCCTCTCATAGCTGCGGAAATCATCGCTGTACATCATATTATCAGCGGACATTATCCCGACAAGCGTCACATTCGGGAAATCAAGTCCCTTTGCAACCATCTGAGTTCCCAGCATTATATCATATTCGCCGTCACGGAATGCATTGAGCTTTTTTTCATAAGAATATCTCTGCATTGTAGAATCCGTATCAAGACGCAGTATTCTTGCATCGGGAAATATATTTCCATAGGTAAGTGATATAGAGCAGTTCGGACATGATATTACCTCACTGCACGAACGGCACGAAACAAATGTATTGTGTCCCCGTCTGTTGAGAAGTATTATCGACTGTCTGCCGCTTGAAAGATTTTCTTCAAGCGACTCAAGAAGTACCGAGCTGTAGCCGGAAAGATTTCCTCTCTGCTGCTCGATATTCATATCCGCTGTTATTATGTTCGGGAGACGCGCATTTCCGTAACGGCTCCCAAGAGTTTCAAGCGAATATCTGCCCTGCTCTGCGAAATAATAGCTTTCAAGCGAAGGCGTTGCCGATGAAAGCACGAGCATACAGTTATTGTAAGCGCATATCAGCTTTGCAAGCTCACGCGCATGAAATCTCGGAGTTTTTGCAGATTTGTAGCTGTATTCCTGTTCCTCGTCGATAACTATAAGACCAATATTTTCAAGCGGCGCAAATATTGCAGAGCGTGTGCCGACAGCTATATTTGCTTCGCCGTTTTTTACTCTTTTCCATTCCTCAAGACGCTTTGAAAGTGATAGACCGCTGTGAAAGACAGCTACTCTGTTCCCGTAGCGCGAGGTGAATTTTGCCAAAAGCTGCGGCGTCAGCGATATTTCGGGCACCATGCATATTATACCCTTGTTTTCTTCGTTTACCCTGTCTATGAGCTTCATAAAAACAGAGGTCTTTCCGCTGCCCGTGATACCGTAAAGCAGCGACACACACGGCTTTCTGCTGTTATACTTCTCAAGCATGCTTTCAAAAGCTTTG
>CADBAC010000528.1:0-1224 GCA_902792495.1 Ruminococcus flavefaciens
TAAGCTCATAAATCCTCCATTCTACGCAGTTTACGCACTTTCGGTCGGCTTCGTGGTCATAAGGCGATACATCTCTGTATCCGTCGGGAACTTGTCCGTAAACGGCAGCAAGACCTTATCGTAGCGGATAAGCCCTTCGCCCGGACCGCTGTTCGTGACATACTTCATCTGCTCCTTTGAGATATGGAGCTTTTCAGCGAGAATGTCTCTGTCTCCGGCTGCCTGATTGAGCATATACACGAAATCCGAGTTATCAAAGATGTTCTCGACCTCCTGAGAAGAAAGCAAGTCCTTGACATTCTGTGTGATACCCGTCGGAACGCCGCCCCATTTACGGAAACGCTTCCAGATCTCAGCGGAATACTTCGCTGTCTGTTCCTCCTTGAGAAGCAAATGGAACTCGTCGATATAGTAGCGAGTGATCTTCTTTTTCTCACGGTTGGCGGAAACCCTGTTCCACACGGTATCCTGCACGATGAGCATACCGACCTTTTTGAGCTGGTTGCCAAGCTCCTTAATATCAAAGCAGATGATACGATTGCTCATATCAATATTGGTGCGATGATTAAAGAGATTCTGGCTGCCGTTTACGAACATCTCCAAAGAGTTTGCCACTCTCAGAGCGACTTCGCCCTCCTCATGAAGCTCTCTCTGCAAATCGGAGAGAAGCGGCATTTTGTCCTCAGTCGGCTCATTCTCAATGAAGTGCTTGTAGATACGCTGAACACACTTATCAATGACCGAGCGTTCCTCCGCAGAAAGTCCGTAGCGGCCGCCGACAATGATCTCACACAGGGAGATCAGGAAGTCAGACTTGTTCGCAATGACTTCCATAGGATTGCTGAACATATAGTCATCAATGGTGATGTCCATAGGGTTGATGTGCTGTTCCGAGTTGCTGGCGATACGGATAAGCTGTCCGTGGAGTGCCGAAACAAGCGGAAAATACTCACCTTCGGGATCGCAGATGATAATATCGTCCACGGTTGTCAGAAAGCAGTCGAGGATCTCACGCTTAACGCTGAAACTCTTGCCTGCACCTGGCGTACCGAGGATAAGTCCGTTCGGGTTTTTGAGCCTTGACCTGTTGGCACGGATCATGTTGCCCGACAGCGTATTGATGCCGTAGTAGGTAGCTTGTCCGTCCTGAAACAGCTCTTTTGTGGTAAACGGTACGAAGATAGCGATACCGCTGGTGTGCATCTCACGGCGGACGGGAATCTC
>CADBAC010000528.1:1233-2311 GCA_902792495.1 Ruminococcus flavefaciens
TGGAAACGAGCGTCTGCTCCTGCCTGTAATCGTAAGGGAACATCGTGCAGTTGTTCTTCTGGCAAGTTCTTTTCAGCATCTCAGAAAGAAGTTTCAGCTCTTTCTTCGATTTTGCGTATGCCCTGAGCGAAATGCTGATATGGAACAGTCGCTCATTCTTGCTGTTCAGATCACCGAGGAGCTTTTCAATGTCCTCGATATACATCTTGATCGCAGGTGGCAGAATGTCGGGATCATAGCCGGACTGCGATGCCTTTTTCTGTTCGTCGATCTTCATCTGCTCAACATTTGTGAGCTTCTTTTTGACGAATTTCAGGGCATCTATCTGGTCCAGCGGTTCTACATGAATGTTCACGCAGAAAAGATTCTGCATTTCAAGGAAGTCCTTGAGTATCTCATCGGGCAGCTCTCCGGCAAGGATATTCATACCCCACACAGCACCGTAGGCATTGCCGATCTCAAAGTCTGCCTTATTGAATTTGAGCGAGGGCGGACAGATGAAGTCCTTTGTGTCCATTCCTGCCCTCAGCATTTCGCCCCAATCGAAAAGAAATGGGGAATTTCTGTAAGGATTCAGGGCATAATACAGAGCTTCAAGTCTCTGCCTGCCGTCAAGCAGTTCCGCTTCGACACCGAAAGCCTTAAATCCCTTGATAACATCATTCTTGATCGACATGAGCTTCGCTCTTGCCGCCTTGTATGATGTGGATTCGATACCGAATGTCAGGAACTTTCTTGCACTCTGCCCGTTGCTGCCTTTCAGGAGCTTGTCAGTGAGCATTTCACTGTATTCCTTGCGGATCGCATTGAAATCATCTTCCTGTTCGGGTATCTGCACCGTTTTGACGAGCTTTGCCTTTGAACGGTTCTGATTTTCAAAGGTAAGCTGGAATTTGATCGTATTGTCAAAGAGATTGATCACATCGCAGTATTTACTGAAAATATTGTTCTGTTCCTCAAACTCCGAAATGGAGTAGTTGGCATCGAAAAACTGCACCGTCAGGGAAAAGAAATTCTCCGACACCTGGCACACGCCGTCCTGATACATACACAGGAACGGGATCGTGTTCTGCACAGT
>CADBAC010000529.1 GCA_902792495.1 Ruminococcus flavefaciens
TCCGAGATCATGATACACGGCACCGCCGCCCGTCATGCGGCGTACAACGGTGATGTTGTGCTCTTCCACGTTCAGCTGAACGTCGGTGCACTTGTTTACATAGTCTTTTCCACCAAAAACAAAGTCAAGTATCATAAGGAACGTTGACTTACCGATGGAGTTTGACCCGTTATCATCACCCAGGACTGTGTTTAATCCCTTGTGGAAGCGTATAGGTTCTCTGATCTTTCCGTGTGATATGAATTTATCGCATTGTACTTCAACCAACATAACGAACCACCTCCCCGTCTAATTCGATTTTATTCAGGGCATACAGACAGTCCATGATATCCATGAACTCTTTAATATCAGCCACCTTGTTCTTTACGCTTTTATACAGTTCCCCTGGAGCCATATCTTTCTTCTCCAGCTTTTCCAGAACCATTGGGAACTTAGCGATGATGCTTTCTTTGTATGGAGTCACTTTACTTGGAAACTTCATCTTTGTAGAACACCTCGCAATTCTGGATAAAGAAGGCAACGACTATACGGCAGGCAGTCTTGCTTTCTGTTCCTAAACTTGTTTTGTTACGGATCCACTCAGCAAGATACTCTATGATATCCGGCTGTGACATTCCGCTCTTTTCCAACTTCATCGAGCTCATCTTGATCTCTGACGCTATCAGGTCGAAATCCGTCTCTGAATCAGAAAAGATAGACTCTATGTATCTGTAGTACTGAAGGACTTTTATCTGGATCTCATTCTTCAGAATAAAGTCCGGTATCTTCTTGTCTATGTGGATAGCATCGTATTCCAGCGGCACCAGCTGTACGGAATCATCCACCTGTGCCAGTGCATCAAGTACAACACGGATGTATTCTTCAAGCTCAACCGCGCTAACGGCTTCCTTCGCTTTGAAGTTTCTTGAAAGAACCGTCTTAATATCCCGAAGCTTCTTGTAATCGTCTGCCGTCGGATCTGATAGATAGTCTTTTGAACATCCTTCGGTTTCGGATATACAGCCGCAAGCTCCTTTTCCTTATCCTTTGAAAGCCCTTCCGGGAAGATCTGAGTAATCTCATAACGCCTGACAGGTTTCTCCTTCACTGTCTCAACCAGCTTGTTATGACACAACGGACACTCATAATTTGCTTCTCCGATAAGCGGTGCATCCTCATACCCTACAAAAGAGTCACCCGGAGTATTCGGTCTGTTGACCACATACAGGAACAGTTCTCCAAGGAAGGTGCCTTCCTTGCCATCGTTATACAGCTTAAGCAGTTCTTCACGCTTCTTGTCGCCGATTTCCGTATCTTCCTTGATAACTTTGACCAGCTGGCTGAACACATCGTCTTTACGGAACGGATTCATATCGGCCATGACTTTCGTTTCATAATACTTGACCGCATCCGCAGCCAATTCCGAAACCAGCGATGCCTGCTGGATGCCGTCCGGCACCGGGCTTTGTCTGTTTACAAGCTTGCTGACCTTCTTGTCTGATAATCCTTCGTAATATCCTGCAAACCTCTCATCATTCGGTCTGTTCAGAGCCTCTAAAAGAAACTCTCCTGCGGCAAATTGCTTGTCGTGCGTCTTTAATCCAACCTGCATGATCTGGATAAAGGTCGCGATATTCAGTTCCCTCATCAAAATCCTCCTTTCATGCAGTCGGGAAAAACAGTGGCAAAACGGTGGCAAAACGGTGGCAAAGCCTTTTACCGCCGTTTTTGATTTAATGGACTTGTGCTTAGGGAACAGCCCGCATCAGCGGAAAGCTGCAGATTTCGGCAGGCAATCCCCGACAAGACGCAAAGCACCTTGTGCATTATAGCACATTTGAGCTTAAAAATCTATCCCAAACAACACATTTTTAAGCGAACGCATAAAGATTAGAGAAAAGGGATATTTTTCTAAGCAATATTTCCGGAGACCCGCCGACCTTAGCTAAGCCGGTTCTCACCGACTCCGGAGATATAACAAGTAGCCAGACCAGCTCCGTGAGAAAGCTGGCCATTCACGAAAACTAGGAGGATTTCCTATGAATGGCCAACGGAGAACACAACTGAATACCTGCCATGCGGATTTCCTCCGCGCCAATCCAAGGAGGAAAACGCTATGGCACGTATTCCAGATTACAGTAACCCGCAGAAGTACAGCAAAAGACAGTCGTT
>CADBAC010000530.1 GCA_902792495.1 Ruminococcus flavefaciens
AAAATTCTATTAAAAGTCTTTGGAAGGGGGTACGGGGGAGAACCTTTCCTCAGAAAGGTTTCCCCCGATAAATGCGTATAAAGCTTCTATATGAGTATCACGGTTAAATTCCTGAGGGATTTTTTTATTCTGTCTTGAACGGAACAGTTTCGTGTTCAGGTCTTACAATAACGACATAAGTTCCATAGGCAGCTGGTTGGTCATTATCATATTTAAAACCTGTCAGGATGCTGTATGAACCGTATAGCTGACCATCCGCACGTATAAAACACTTTTCGCATATTTCACCCTCACCGTCAGCAGAACACTCCTTGATGATCGCTTCTGCTTCTTCATCATACGGCTTTGTATCCACATCTTCAATTGGTACCTGATAACTATAATCAACTTCTAATATAGTGCCATCTCCGTTGATTTTGGCATTGACCCAACCGTCTTCTCCGACTTCTTCGATTAAATTATAGTATTTCATATGTGTAGGACAGTATTCTGTGTAACCGCTGCATGGCTCTAATGTAATGCTTATCCCTTCAGGGAGAGTATCATCAACAAACTTCTGTATCTTATCGATGGGGACATCATCGCTCTCAATAAAGTCTGCATTGACTATCTCAGGCGAATTGCGGAAGCGAACTACCCTTCCCTCCTCATCAAATACGATCTTTGCACCATCAGGAGAAGTATACATATCATATCTGTAATGCGGTCTTTCTGCATCATAGCACCACTCTCCTTCTACTTCCTCATCGTATTTTTCATCGGACAATGTAAACTCGGAAATATCAATTCCTGTACCTGCAAGTGACGGCAGAGAAAATTCAGCTGCTTCTGTTTCAACAGCTTCAGTTGTATTATTTTCTGTATTCTCTATATCCTTCGGAAACGATCCTTCGTCAAAAGAATCGCAGCCTGTAAGTATTAATGCTCCTGTCAGTAATATAATTGCCTTTTTTTTCATAAGATCAACTCCTGTTATATATTAGGGTGTGTTGACACTAAGCCTAAAACGCATCTTTTTGGCAGAATTTTACGCATACTGCGTCGAGAAAACTTGCTGGGCGACAGCCCACCTGCGTTTTTAGTGTCAACACACCCTAGTTTATACTATCATTATAGCAAAAATTTTTTTATTTTCAAGTTAATATTCAGATTGTTTCACCTCTGTAATGCAATTGTAATAAATATATACAAAATATATCAAGGCAAGTTTCAAAAAATATGTCGATACTTGTCATTTTTCTCTTGCAATTGTTTTCGATATATTGTATAATTAAAAGTGCGTGATATTTTATCAGTAATATTTTTATCCGTTGATTCGGAAATACTATATAAGGCGGTAGTTCAATGGTTTTCTCCAGACTTTTCTTCATTTATATCTTTTTGCCAATTTGTCTTTTGCTCTATGCACTGGCTCGTAATGTCAAACAAAAAAACTGGGTACTCATAATTTTCTCGCTGCTCTTTTATGCGTGGGGCGAACCTGTATATGTGTTCCTGATGATAATAACCGCAGTCATCAACTACGGTGCGGGCAGAATGATAGGCCGCTATCAGGGCAAGGCAGGAGATACTATCGCTACATATTTCGCTGTTATCTACGATTTTCTCATGCTTGGCATATTCAAGTACAGCGGATTCATTGTCGAGAACATCAACGCTCTGCTTTCATCCGATATCCCCGTTCCCGATATCAAGCTTCCTATCGGTATCAGCTTCTACACTTTCCAGACGGTTTCATACATTATCGACTGCCACTGGGAAAAAGTCGCTCCGCAGAAAAGCTTCAAGAATTTCCTGCTTTACCTCACTCTCTTCCCTCAGCTCGTTGCAGGACCTATCGTCCGTTACAGCACTATCGAAAAAGAGATCGAGGACAGAACAACTTCAATAACAGACGTATCCTACGGTCTTAACCGTGTTGCTCTCGGACTTTCAAAGAAGGTCCTCATCGCTAATCAGCTCAGCGTCATTGCCGATAACTTCCTCGGAAACGTTGAAAGCGCTACCGTATTCGGTGCATGGTTCGGCGCTATCGCATACGCTATGCAGATCTACTTCGACTTCTCGGGTTATTCCGATATTGCCATCGGTCTGGGCCGTATCTTCGGTTTCCACTTCGACGAGAACTTCAATCATCCTTTCATCTGCAAGGATATCACAGAGTTCTGGCAGAGATGGCATATCTC
>CADBAC010000531.1 GCA_902792495.1 Ruminococcus flavefaciens
ACTGATGTGCGCCCTATAATGGGGCAAAATTAATACTGAAAGTTTTAGGAAAGGAGTTTGAGGAAGAACCCTTTTTCAAAAGGGTTTTCCTCAATAGACTCATGTAAAAACTTCTATAAGAGTACCGAGGTTAGATCCCTGAGGGATTTCTTCATATTCAGTTAGCTGAATTATCGTTCTCAACCAGTGATTTCAGACCTGTTGCAAGACCTGCAAGCCCCTGTATCTCACTTGGAATGATGATCTTGGTAGCCTTGCCGTCAGCAGCCTTTGCAAAGGATTCAAGTGACTTGAGCTGGATAACTCTCTCGTTAGGATTAGCTTCATTCAGCTTAACGATACTGTCAGCCAGAGCCTTCTGAACCATTTCGATAGCCTTGGCTTCACCTTCAGCCTCCAGCATCTTCTGCTCTCTTACAGCGTCAGCACGGAGGATCATAGCCTGCTTTTCGGCCTCAGCTTCGAGGATCTGAGCTTCCTTCTTAGCCTGAGCACGAAGGATCTGAGATTCCTTTTCACCTTCTGCAACAAGCACCTGAGACTTCTTGTCACCTTCAGCCTGAAGGATCTTCTCACGGCGCTCACGCTCAGCCTTCATCTGTTTTTCCATGGCATCCTGTATCTCTCTCGGAGGGAGGATGTTTTTCAGCTCGACACGGTTTACCTTGATTCCCCAGCGGTCAGTAGCCTGATCGAGGATAGAAGTGATCTTTGTGTTGATAACGTCACGGGAAGTAAGAGTAGCATCCAGTTCCATCTCACCGATGATGTTACGGAGAGTAGTAGCTGAAAGGTTCTCGATAGCAGCGAGAGGTCTTTCAACACCGTAGATGTACTGCTTGGCGTCGGTCACCTGATAGAAATCATATGAAGTCCTGTTTCCCACTGTGCGTAGAATGAACCGAGACGCTCAACGACGAAAACGTGAGCCTGCGGAACTACTTTAACACAGCTTACGATAATAAAGAGAATAAATATTATAACAACAAGAATAATAATAGATAATGCATTCATGATTTTTTTCCTCCATAATGATTTTCAATAGTGTTTAAGTTTTTGTGGTTACAAAGAGCTTTGCTCCCTGCACCCTGACGACAGTAACGATAGCACCCACAGGAATGATATCATCTCCGTCAGCTGATACAGCAGACCAGTCTACCCCATTTAATCTGACTCGTCCCGTACCCTTTAATTGATCGACCTCTTCTATCACAGAAGCAGTTTTACCGATCTCCAGTTCTGAATTAGTACCAACGTGCTTGACGTGCCGCCAGTTTTTCAGCAGCGGATAGGTTATCAGAAGCAGCAGTGCGGAAGTCACTATAAATATCACAAGCTCACCAACAAAGCCGCCTGCAGCAAACCATATCGATACTAACTGTATGGTAATGATCTCTGCGATGATAAAAGCAAGAGTGGTCAGTGCCCAGAACAGAACCTCCACGGTGAATCCCCCTTTCAGAATATATTTGTAGAATCCCTACGCTTATATTCTATCACGAAACAAACCAGAAATCAATAGACGATTCGTTAATTTTTTGTTAAAGTGACTAAAAAGGGGAAGGGCAATTAAACTATGTTGTTTTTTATAGCAAACACAGCCAGCTGAGTTCTGTCTTTGAGTTCCAGCTTTTCGAGAAGGCGGGAAATGCCGTTCCTGACAGTTCCTTCTGCGAGGAACAGCTTAGCGGCGATCTCCTTGTTATCGCATCCGTCGCAGATAAGGCGGATGAATTCTGTCTCACGCTCGGTAAGTCCGTAATTTTTAGCGTCCTGCTGAACTACCACGTCCTTCTTTATGGAGCGGAAAACGTTGTCACAGAAGACGTTGATACCGCCTGCAACGGCCTTGATGGAATTGATGATCTTGTCGTTGTCCATCTCTTTGAGGATATAGCCGTCCGCACCGCTTGAAATAGCCTTGTTCACGGTCTCCTTGTCATCGAAGGTGGTAAGTACAAGCACTTTTATGTCGCTGAAATTGTCCTTTATCTTTCGTGTGCCGTAGCCGCCGTCGTGGTCAGGCATACGCATATCCATAAGGACAACATCGGGATGCAGGCGTATACAGAGTTCGTAAGCTTCCTTGCCGTCGGAAGCTTCGCCGACGACTTTGATATCGCTGTCCTGTGAGAGAACTGCTTTCAGGCCTGATCTGAGTATCTGAACATCATCGGCG